>NZ_JBVVPM010000039.1:0-69424 GCF_055811255.1 Bradyrhizobium sp. MI1.11 | reverse complement strand
TGATCTACGCCAATACTGTCGTGCAACGGGGCACGCCCTGGATCGAAAAAGCCGCCTAGCCTTTAATGGTTGCTACGGCACCGTGCGCGAGAGCGGCCCTACGCCACGCTCTCCAGAAACGCCTCTTCGGCCGCGTGGACGGCATCAGGCGTGCCGACATGCATCCAGACGCCGTCGAGGCGAAGGCCGAACAGCCGCTCCTGCTCGTTGGCACGGTCGAACATCTTGGTCAGCGAGAACTCGCCCGTGGGGGCATCGGCGAAGATCGACGGCGACAGGATCGCCGCGCCGGCATAGACGAACGGAACGACCTCTTTTTCCTTGCGCTTGCGCAGGGCGCCGTCCGCCAGCATGCCGTAATCGCCGCGGCCGCTATAGCCGATGCTGGTCGCCGTCGGCGCCATCAGCAGCAAAATGTCCATGCGCTCAGGGTCGAAGTTTTCGGCGAGCCGCGTCAGGTTCGAGCGCACGCCGTCGATCCACAGCGTGTCGGAATTGACGTGAAAGAACGGTGCGTCCCCGAGCAGCGGCAGTGCCTTGACCACGCCGCCACCGGTGCCGAGCACCTGGTTGCGCTCGTCCGAGATGGTCACGCGCGGATGCTGGCGGGATGCGGTGTGATCGATGATCTGGTCTGGCAGGTAGTGCACGTTGACCACCGCCTCGCTCACTCCGGCGTGGGCGAGCTTGTCGAGCACGTGGTCGAGCAGCGGCTGGCCGGCCACCGGAACCATCGGTTTCGGCATCTTGTCCGTCAACGGACGCATGCGCAGGCCGAACCCTGCGGCGAGCACCATGGCTTTGGTCGGTTTGACGGACATCCTTCGCTTTCTCAGACCTACTGATTTCGCGTTCGCAGCAATCCTAACACGAGGTTCGACTGACCGCACCGCGTCTTAATCGCCTTAACCACCTGCCGTGACGCTTGTACGACGGGTGTTGCCGTTACGCCCCGATGGATGTGGAACGCGTCTTTTTCTTCTTGTCGCCGAGCTTGAGAAAGTTGACGCCGATCTGGTCGCCATTGACCCAGGCGAGCTCGCAGCGTCGGTACGCAAGTCCGGTGGACGACAGCAGCAGAAAAAACTCCTTCAGATGCAAGCCTTCGACTGAGCCGTCGATGGTCAGCTTGGCGCCGCTGTCGGAGACGTCCTCCATGGTGCAATCGCGCCGCCAGGTGCCGTCGATACCCATCATCTGGGCTGCGATCCCGCGTTCGAAAACAACCCGGCTGTTGCCGCGCTGGTCCGTCTTCACCGCCATCTGCCCTGCTCCAGCCCCGTAATCATCCGGCTGCCTCGCCGCTAGATTACCGGTGTCTTGGCTAACAGCCGGTAAATCGGGCCCCGAATCAGCCTTTTCCGCCCCTGCTAGCCTTTTCAGCCTTGGGCCTCAGCCTTGGGCCGGCCTTCGGGGTGGCGGGACATTGGCGAGATACCAGTCGCGCAGATGGGCGAGCGCGGGATGCGCCAGCGAGCGCTGGAGATAGGTCCAGATCCGCGGCTGGTGACGCAGATAATGCGGCTTGCCGTCGCGGCGGTTGAGGCGGGCGAAGGTGCCGAGCAGACGCGTGTTCCGCTGCGCCGACATGATGGCGTAGAGCTCCGCGAAGCCGGCCGCGTCGAAGCTCGCGGCGCTGGCGCGGCGCGCCTTGATGTAGCGCGACAGCAGCGTCAGTTCGATCGCCTCGGGCACATCGATGCGGGCGTCCTGGAGCAGCGACACCACGTCGTAGGATTGCGGCCCCAGCACGGTGTCCTGGAAATCGATCACGCCGACGCGTTCGATGCCGGTGCGATTCCCGAGCCAGATCAGGTTCGGCGAGTGATAGTCGCGGATGATCCACGTCTTCGGCGAGGCCTGCGGCTTCTGCAGCAGCTCGCGCCACATCGCGAAAAATTCGGCGCGCTTCCCGTCGTCCAGCGGCGCGTTGCGATCGGGCAGGTACCATTCCGGCATCAACCCAATTTCGGTCAGCAGTGCCTCGGTATCGAAGACGGGAATGGCGTAGGTCTGCCCCCCGAGCGGCAGCGTCTCCGGCAGCGTCTTGCCGTGCAGCACGGCTAGCAAATCGACGGCGGCTTCGTAGCGTTCGGTGATCGGGCGGGGCGGATCGCCCTCAATCACGCCTTCGCTGCCGAAGTCTTCGCTGATCAGGAATCCGTGGTCGAGGTCGGAATGATGGATCGCGGGCGCGGAGATTCCCTGCGCGCGCAGGCCCTCATCGATGGCGACGAAGGGTTTGATGTTTTCGGCGAGATGCACCGCGGCGCTGTAGGATTTTCCGTTGTACATCGCAGCGCCATCCGGGCGCTGCGGCGAGTTCATGAGGATGACGATCTCGTCGTCGCGCAGCAGCCGCGCATAGGAGCGCGTCGAGGCGTCGCCTGCCATCCGCTTGCGCGTTGCCTCCATGTAGCCGGATGCATCGAGGAATTCTCGCAGCGCCTTTAGCCGCGCGACGATGGCGGCAGCCTTGCCATGGCCGGTGATGTCGGCGGCGCGTGCGTTCGAGCCCAGTGCCGGCCGGTGCGTCAGCGCGATGTCGATGCGGTCTTGAGGCATCGCCGAGGGCGCGCGCTCCGGCCATTCGATCAGGACGAGGGTTGCTTCCGGCAGCGGCGACAGCCCGATCTCTTCGAGCTCGCTCTCGTCCTCGACGCGGTAGAGGTCGGCATGCATCACCGGGAATGGCGGCAGCTCGTAGCCCTGCACCAGCGTGAAGGTCGGGCTCGGCACTTCCAGTGCATCGTCGCCGGCGAGGTAGCGGATCATGGCCCGCGCCGCCGCGGTCTTGCCGGCCCCGAGATCGCCGGTGAGCGTGATGACGTCGCCGGGGCCGACCAGCAGCGCGAGGTCGGCCATCAGTTGCGCAGTGGCCGTCTCGTTGTGGAGCGCGACGCAGAATGTGGCTGGCGCAGTCATTCGGCGGCGTCGCGATGCGCCGCCTGGTCGGTCGGGAAATCACAGATCACGACCGTGCCCCTGCCCACGATCGAATCGACCCGGATGTTGCCGCCATGCAGCTCGACGAAGGAGCGCACCAGCGACAGGCCGAGCCCGGCGCCGCGATGACGCGAGCCCTGCGAGCGGCTCTCGAACCAGTTGAACACCTTGTCCTTCATGTCGGCAGGTATTCCAGGCCCGGAATCTGTCACCGTGAAGACCACACTGCGTTCGGTGCGGCGGGCGCTGATGCCGACGGTGGAATCCGGTGGAGAAAACCCGACGGCATTGGCAAGGAGGTTATAGAGCACCTGCACCACGCGCTTCTCGTCGCCGGTGAAGCTGCCGACATCGGGCGCGATCTCGACCTTGAGGCGGATGCGGTCGGTGGCGAGCCGGTCCTGGAGACCCTCGGCGGCGAGCTCGATGGTCTTGCTGACGTCGACCGGGCCGAGTTCCAGCTTCATGGCGCCGGCGTCGATGGTGGCGAGATCCAGGATGTTGTTGGTCAGCGCCAGCAGCGCATTGGTCGATTTGGTGACGTAGTCGAGATATTCGGCCTGTTTCGGCGTCAGCGGCCCGGTCGAGGGATCGCTGAGGAAATGCGCGAAGCCGATGATGGTGGTGAGCGGCGAGCGCAGCTCGTAGGAGACGTGGTGGACGAAATCCACCTTCATCTGGTCGGCGGCCTCCAGCGCCTCGTTGCGCTCGCGCAGCGCGCGCTCGACGTTCTCGGTGTCGGTGATGTCCTGGAACGTCAGCATCGTGGCGCCGTCGTGCAGGGGCCTGATCATGCCGTCGAGCACGCTGCCGTCCTTGCGCTCCAGCTTCAGCGGAACGTCGGCGCGGCTCTCGATCGAGGTGACGGCCTCGCGGATCTGCCGCCAGACGATCGCGTCATCGAACAGCTGATGGCACCAGCCCTCGACGGTCTGGATGTGCGGCTCGTCGCGCATGGCGTCAGCGGACAGCTTCCACATCCGGACGAAGGCCGGGTTGAACAGCTGCGCCTTGCCGTTGCTGCCGAACACCGCGACGCCCTCGGCGAGGCTGTCCAGCGTCTCGCGCTGGACCCGGATCATGCCGTCGAAGCGGCGGGCAAGCTCGAGGCTCTCGGTGACGTCGTCGAACAGATAAGTGACGCCGCCTTCGGGGTTCGGCGTGGTGACGACGGAGAGCGCGCGGCCGTCGGGCAGGTACCAGGTGTCCTTGGCAGCCTCGACCGCCCGATAGGCCTCGTGCAGCTTCGCCTTCCAGGCGCGGAAGTCCGGCTGCTCCGGCAATTTGCGCGCGGCGCGGAGCTTGTCGAGCACGCTGGAATCGTCAGGGTTGGCGTCGAGAAAGCTGCGGTCGAGGTCCCACAGCTGACGGTAGGAATCATTGTAGAAGGCCAGTCGGCGCTGGCCGTCGAACACGGCAACGCCGGAGGAGAGCTGGTCGAGCGTGCGGCGATGCGCTTCCGCCATCCGCACCAGCGCCGAGCTCAAGGCATCCGCTTCGCTGGCATCAATGGCAACGCCGACATTGCCGCCGCCGACATTGACGGCGCGCACGTCGTAGATGCGCCGCTCGCCGCCGATCACGATCGGCAGGCGCGAGGTGAAATTGGCCGTTTCCTTCAGCCCCCGCTCCATCGCGGTGCGGTCGGCGCTGTCGAGCAGCTCGAGCTTGCGCTCCTGGGCGTCGGTGATGCTGGCCGCCTCGGTCGCACGGACATAGGCGGGGTTGGCGTAAGCCAGCGCGCCGTTCTCGCCCTTGGCCCAGATCGGCCAGGGTGCGGCGGTCGCGAAGCCGCGCAGCATTTCCGTCTCGTCGGAGAGGGCCTTGTAACGGAGATTGGTCTCGGCCAGATCGCGGCGGAGCCCTGAGAGCTCGCGAATCCTGACGATGGCCTGGCCGCCGATGGCGCGGCCGATAGCCTCCAGCGTGTGGCCATGCGCGGTGGTGAGCGTCAGCTGGAACCCGTCGCCGCGGTCGCGCAGCGCATCGACGGCGTGATCCATCCGGAGCGCCGGTTCCGGCGGCAACCAGGTTCCAAACGCGAGCACGCGCTGTGGAGAGGAGTCGCGCGGCAGCACCATGGAGATGTCACCGGAGATCTGCGCGCGATTGTCGCCGGCCGGCCAGGAGATCAGGATCTGCGGCTCGGCGAACAGCAGTGCGCCGAAGCGGTCGGCCTGGAGCTGGAGTTCCCCGATCCGGGCGCGCAGCCGCGCCTCATTCTTCGCCGTGCGCACGCGCGTGCGCATCAGGAGGATCGCGGCGACCACCGAGAAGCCGAGCAAGGCCAGCGCGGTGGCCAGCACCGCGAGCTCCTGCCGGTTGAAATCCAGCAATGCTGAGAGTGTGTCGACGAGGTCGGCGGCCTCAGCCGGCGCAGCCGGCAGCAGCGCTGCGAGAGCGCTTCCCAACAAGCCGTTGCGCACGAGCGATGTGCACGACAGCAGCGTCCGACGCATCGACACGATCACGCCTGACATAGTTGCCCCAAGATCGCACGAATTTGCGCGCGGCGACCCCCGTCGCGCGCGAATCAAACGACAATACCCTCACCGTGACTCCACCGGTAAGAGTCCAGACCGTGAACGCAACGGCGACCCCAAAAAAATGCGGGGCGCGGTGTTCCGGGCCGCGTCGTTCGTCGGGATGATTCGGTTGGGATTGTCGTGCGCGAGCGACCAATGAGATGAGACTCGATTGGCGCTCCAACGGAGGTGCGTTCCCTCCCCCCCTTGTGGGGGAGGGAACGGAGAGAGCGCCGATGTCGGACTCGATTCGACTTCAGCGCGTCACCGCGCCTAGCGACCGGTCGAGCCGAATCCGCCGGCACCGCGGTCGGTCGCTGACAGGGTCGCCACGGGAACCAGCGCGGCCTGCACCATTGGCGCGATCACCATCTGTGCGATGCGCTCGCCGCGCTTGACCACGAAGGCGATCTGGCCGTGATTGATCAGGATCACCTTGATCTCGCCGCGATAGTCCGCGTCGATCGTGCCCGGTGAGTTCAGCACGGTGACGCCGTGCTTGGCGGCAAGGCCCGAACGCGGCCGCACCTGCGCCTCGTACCCCGGCGGCAACGCTATCGCGAGGCCCGTCGGCACCAGCGCATATTGGCCGGGCGCAAGCGTCAGCGGCTCGTTCTCGGCCACCGCCGCCATCAGATCGAGACCGGCGGCATCATTGGTCTGATAGGCCGGCAGCGGCAGCCCTTCCGCGTGGGACAGGCGTTGCAGTTCGACGGTGACTTTGGTGCTCAAGATGCGGGCTCCCGGGATTTGCCGGTCACGCTCTTTGCGATATGCGCGACCAGTTCAATGGCGACCTGTTCCTTGGTCATCGCCGGCCAGGAATCAACTGCAATCTCGCCGTTATCGGCACCATTGTTGCGGCTGATGAGGTGCACGGTGTTGCGGTCCCCGCCCATCACGCCGGTTGCGGGAGAGACGTCGTTGGCGACAATCCAATCGCAGCCCTTGCGGGCAAGCTTCGACTTCGCGTTGTCGATGAGGTGCTCGGTCTCGGCGGCAAAGCCGATCACCAGTGGCGGACGCTTGTCGGTCAGTTTCGAGATCGTCGCGAGGATATCGGGGTTCTCGACCAGCTGGAGCGGCGGCATGCCGGCCGAGGTCTTCTTCAGCTTCTGCTCGCCTTCATTGACGACCCGCCAGTCGGCGACTGCGGCGGCGAAGATCGCGATGTCAGCGGGAAGCGCGGCCTGCACCTGCTCCAGCATCTGCCGCGCCGATTCCACATGCTTGACCGTCACGCCCTGGGGATCGCTGAGATCGACCGGGCCGCTGACCAGGATCACCTCGGCGCCCGCGGCCTGTGCGGCGGCGGCGATCGCAAAGCCCTGCTTGCCGGAGGATCGGTTGGCGATGTAGCGCACCGGGTCGATCGGCTCGTGGGTCGGGCCTGCGGTGATCAGCACGCGCTTGCCGGCGAGTGGGCGCGGCACCGGCGGCCGCAGCAGCCGCTCGGCGGCGGTCGCAATCTCGATCGCTTCGGACATGCGGCCGATGCCGGCTTCACCTGCTTCCGCCATCTCGCCGGAATTCGGCCCGATCAACATCACGCCGTCGCGTTGAAGCTGCGCGACATTGCGCCGCGTCGCCGCGTTGTTCCACATCAGCGGATTCATGGCCGGCGCGAGCAGGACCTTGCGGTTGGTCGCGAGCAGGATGGCGCTGGCGAGATCGTCGGCATGGCCGTTGGCCATCTTGGCCATCAAATCCGCGGTCGCAGGCGCCACCACGATCAGGTCGCACTCCCGCGCCAGCCGGATATGACCGGCGTCGAACTCGCTCTGGGGATCGAACAGGTCGGTGTAGACGCGCTCGTGCGAGAGCGCGCTCACGGCCAGCGCGGTGACGAATTGCTGCGCCGCCTTGGTCAGCACGCAGCGGACCTCGATCCGCCGCTCCTTGAGCCTTCGGATCAGGTCGAGCGATTTGTACGCCGCGATCCCGCCGCCGATGATCAGGGTGACGCTGGCTTCTGGAACGGCGCCGGTGCGTTGAGGAATCGGGGTGGTGAAGGCCGCGGGCGGCGCCGTGAACGGCGTCAGGGGCTCCTCACGGCCTTCGATCAGCTCCCCGAGGATGACCCGGACCTCTTCCTCGACCGACCTGCGGTTCTTGGCCGAGCGCAGCCTGAGGTAAGTTTTGATGCCTTCGTCGAGCTTGCGAATGGTCAGGCTCGCCATGACGCCCCTCCAGCACAAATGATAGCGATGCTAGCATCTGTGTGATTGCACTGCAATCAAAGATTCCGGACGGCGATCAGGATGCCAATGAAGGTCGCGGCAATGATCCAGAGCGCCACGGTGCGCCAACGGTTCTTGCGGCCCTCGCTGCGGCCCATCGCCGCGATGCTCTCCGGCGACAGCCGGATGCCGTCACGGGTCATGGTCTCCAGCTGTTCGAGCACCGCTACCGAGCGCTCGGCGATATCAGGCAGACGCATCAGGATGCGCGCGAGATCGCCGGTGCCGGAGATCGCGCCCTGGACCCGGCCGATCGGGCCGAGATTGCGCTCGATCCATTCCCGCACCACGGGGTCGGCGACCTTCCAAATGTCGAGCTTGGGATCGAAGCCGCGTGCCACGCCCTCGACCACCACCATGGTCTTCTGCAGCAGGATCAGCTCGGGCCGTGTGGTCATGTCGAAAAGGCCGGTGACCTCGAGCAGCAGCGTCAGCAGCCGCGCCATCGAGATCTCTTCCGCCGTGCGGTTGTGAATGGGCTCGCCGATAGCGCGGATCGCTTGCGCGAAGTTCTCGACCGAGTGATGCGCGGGCACATAGCCTGCCTCGAAATGCACTTCCGCGACGCGGCGATAGTCGCGGGTGATGAAGCCGAGCAGAATTTCGGCGAGAAAGCGCCGCTCCTTCATGCCGAGCCGGCCCATGATGCCGAAATCAACCGCGACGAGGCGACCCGCATCATCCAGGAACAGATTGCCCGGGTGCATGTCGGCATGGAAGAAGCCGTCGCGCAGCGCGTGGCGCAGGAAGCTCTGAATCACCTTGCGGCCGAGATCGGGCAGGTCGACCTGCGATTCTGCCAGGCGCTTGTGATCGTTCAGCGCGATGCCGTCGATCCATTCCATCGTCAGCACGTTATGCGTGGTACGGTCCCAATCGACGGTCGGTACGCGGAAATCAGGATCGTCGCGCGTGTTCTCCGCCATTTCCGACAGCGCCGCGGCCTCGAGGCGCAGGTCCATCTCCATCGCGACCGAACGCGACATGGTGTTGATGACCTCGATGAGGCGCAGGCGCCGCGCCTCGGACGAATAGGATTCGGCCTTGTATGCGACGAAGAAGAAGTCGGAGAGGTCGCGGCGGAAGCGTGCGGCCACGTTGGGCCGCAGCACTTTCACGGCGACCGCCTTGCGGATGCCGTCGCGCAGGACTTCGCCGCGATGTACCTGTGCGATCGAGGCGGCTGCGACCGGCGCACTGAGGCTCGCGAACACATCGGTCAGCGGCCGTTCCAGCGAGGTCGCGATCACAGCTTCCGCTTCGGCTTGCGAGAACGGCGGCAGGCGGTCCTGAAGGCTTTCGAGGTCGCGCGCCATGATGACGCCGACGACGTCGGGGCGGGTCGCCAGAAATTGCCCAAGCTTGAGATAGGCCGGGCCCATCCGGGTCAGCGCACGCGACAGCCGCGGGCCGTGCTTCGGACCGCGCCGCTCGATGATGCGCGCAAGCTTCAGCGCGAGCTGCCCGGGCGGCGGCACCAGGCTCGGATCGACGGCGCCGAACACGCCCTCGCGCGCAAAGACGAACGCGGCGCGCATCAGGCGCGCACTATGGGTTATGGCAGAGATCACAAACGCCAGCCCGAATGCAGTGCGACGATGCCGCCGGACAATATCTGCCAGTTCACGCGGGCGAAGCCGGCGTCACGGATCATGTCGGCGAAGGCGTTGGGTCTTGGAAACTTGCGGATCGACTCGACCAGATATTGGTAGGACTCGGCGTCACCCGTGATCATGCGCCCGAGCGGCGGGATCACCTTGAACGAGAACAGGTCATAAAGGCGATCCAGCCCGGGCATCTCGACGGTGGAGAATTCCAGGCAGAGGAAGCGGCTGCCTGGCTTGAGCACGCGATAGGCTTCGGCCAACGCGAGATCGATCCGCGGCACATTGCGAATGCCGAAAGCGATCGTATATGCGTCGAAGCTGCGGTCGGCGAAAGCGAGCGCTTCGGCATTGCCTTCGACGAAATCGACCTGGGTCTCGAGATGCCGCTTGGCGGCGCGCTCGCGGCCTACCTCCAGCATCCCGGAATTGATGTCGCAGACGGTGGCATGGAAGCCGGGGCCTGCGGCGTTGGCGGCGCGGAAGGAGATGTCGCCGGTGCCGCCGGCGACGTCGAGCAGCGCGAACGGCCGGTCGCCTCGCGGCGGGTCGAGCGCGGTGATCATGATGTCCTTCCAGACCCGATGCAGGCCGCCGGACATCAAATCGTTCATCAAATCATAGCGCGACGCCACGCTGTGAAACACATCGTTCACCAGCGTCTGCTTGTCGCCCAGGGGCACGTCCCTGAAGCCAAAATGCGTGGTTTCGCCCGGCCGATCCATTACTCTACTCCACGAGGCGGACCATAGCGCGCCCGCCGCAATGGCGCTATCACACCGCCCTCATAAGGTGAATGCCTGACCATGCCCGAATTGCCCGAAGTCGAGACCGTCCGCCGCGGCCTTCAGCCTGTCATGGAGGGCGCAAAAATCCTGGTCGCGGAGGCCCGCAGGCCAGATTTGCGCTTTCCCTTCCAGCCGGATTTCGTGGCCCGACTGAAGGGGCAGGTCGTCACGGGGCTCGGCCGCCGTGCAAAATATCTCATGGCCGATCTCGCCTCCGGCGACGTGCTGTTGATGCATCTGGGCATGTCGGGCTCGTTTCGCGTCATCAAGCCGGACAACGAGGTAGCGCCCGGCGAGTTTCACTATCCGCGAGCCAAGGACTCCACGCACGATCACGTGCTGTTTCGGATGTCCTCCGGCGCCGACATCATCTTCAACGATCCGCGCCGCTTCGGTTACATGAAAGTGATCGCGCGCAGCGCGCTCGACGACGAGCCACTGCTGCGCGGGCTCGGCCCCGAGCCGCTCGGCAACGAATTCGACGCAGCGATGCTGGCGCGGTCCTGCGCAGGCAAGACCACGAGCCTGAAAGCCGCGTTGCTCGATCAGCGCGTGGTCGCCGGGCTCGGTAATATCTATGTCTGCGAAGCCCTGCATCGCTCGCATCTGTCGCCGCGCCGGATCGCGGCGACACTCTCGACCAAGAAGGGCGAGACGACGGACCACGCAAAGCGATTGGTCGGCGCGATCCACACCGTGCTGAACGATGCGATCAAAGCCGGCGGATCGTCATTGCGCGACCACCGCCAGACCTCGGGCGAGCTCGGCTATTTCCAGCACTCGTTCAAGGTCTATGACCGCGAGGGCGAGAAATGCACCACGCCGCGATGCGGCGGCATCGTCAAGCGTTTCACGCAGAACGGCCGGTCGACCTTCTGGTGTCCGAAATGTCAAAAATAGCTGCTCATGCAGACGCCGCAACTTGAAACCGAACGGCTGATCCTGCGTCCGCTCGCGCTATCCGACGCGCCGGCGATCCAGCGCCATTTCGACAACTGGAATATCATTCGGCATCTCTCCACCGTCGTACCCTGGCCGTATCCAGCCGATGGCGCAGAAGCTTTCGTCCAGCTGCAGTTCGACAAGGTCTCAGCCGGAGAGGAGATTTATCTCTGGGTGCTGGTGCTGAAGGGCGGCGATGATGAGGCGATTGGAAACATTCATTTCCGGCCCCGTGCCGAAGGCCTGAAAGGCCATCGCGGCTTTTGGCTGGCCGAGCCTTACTGGCGCCGCGGGTTGATGACGGAAGCGGTCGCCGCGGTGAACGACTTCGCCTTCATTACACTGGGCCTCGATCATTTCTACGTCTGCAACGCGGCCACCAACGAGGCCTCACGCCGGGTCAAGCAGAAGACCGGTGCAGAGTTCGTCGGCTTCGTCGAGCTCGCGCATCACGGCGGACAGTCGAAAGCAGAGAAATGGATCGTGCGGCGTGAAGCCTGGCTGCGCGATAAAGGCAATGTGCGGTTGGATTGAGCCAGAGGGGCGCGATGGTGCGATCCATCCAGGCTACGAAAGCGAATTCGTTGTGCTCGCAATGCCGATGGATGGAGTCCTCTCAAAAACGCGAAGCGAAGCAATCCGGCCGGGCTGGTGGCCGGATTGCTCCGTCGCTGGGGCCCTTCCGGATGGTGAAGGGCCGGATGGCGTCTGAGCGATTGCCCCGCTCAGGACGCCAGTGTCGTGGTCTCGTCGGCCGCTAGCTCGGCGGCCACGTGCAACATTCCGTCCGCGGCCGCGATGACCTGGTCGATCAGGACATTGGTGGTGGCGGCGAGCTCGAGCCGGGTCTCGATCCAATGCCAGAGGCCGCGGATCTCCTCGGTCGACTTGCCGTTCGGCGCGAATTCACTCACCGCAAGGCCGCTCGCGAGCGAGTCCTGGTGGTCGTTGCGCATCCCGATCAGCGGGCGCGCGAGCACCTCGGCGAGATCGAGCGCTGCTTCCTCGGCGAGGGTGTTGGCGGCATTGTCGATGCGCTGACCGCGGATCGGAGTCTGGTTCAGGACGAAGCTGTAAGGCCGCTTCCAGGCACGCGCGACGCTCAGCGTCGAAACGGTCGCCTCGATGTCGGCGACGCTCGGGCGGGCCGGGATCAGGCAGAGATCAGAATGGCGGATCGCGGCGGTGGTCGCGGCGCTGAGGCCGGCGGCGGTATCGACGATCGCGAGCTGGAGGCCGCTGTCGGCCAGCATCTTCAGGCGCGGCTCGATGTCGGCGGCGTGATAGATCGGCTCGACGACGAGATCGTCGGTGGTGCGGCGGCGCTGCCAGTTGGACAGTGTGCCCTGCGGGTCGGTTTCGATGAGGCGAACGGTGAAGCCGGCCTGCTTGGCTGCCAGCGCGAGGCCGATGGCGAGCGTGCTCTTGCCGCTGCCGCCCTTTTGGGTGGCCAGTACGATCGTGTGCATTGAAGATCCTTTGGAGTGCTCGGGTCAGGGAAGCGCCACGCGAACGTGCATCGATCTCGATGCTGAGCTCTTCTCGCTCAGGACGTGCCGGCCCGATCCAAAGGGGATCGCGGAGGTCCGAATCAGCAGTCACGATGATGGCGGAATCGGAAAAGCCAGCGAATCCGTACCATTACTGGACCCGTACTCGTACGTGTGCCGTGTGCGCTGACGAGTTGATCGCGTGCCCCGGACACAGCGCAGCGGCATCTCATGCCGCACCGCGCCCGTGACACGAGAGTTACTTGCGCACGCAGATCACGCGCACAACGGCGGCTGTCGCATCTGTGGACGTGCCGTTCGCCGCGACACCATTCGCTTTCAGGAAATCACGCACCGTCTCCGCGGAGACCATCACCGCCTGCGACGCCGGCACCGCTGTCGCGGGTCCTGCGACCATCGCCGGCTTCAACAGTGCGATCCCTGCGAACTTGCCGTCGGTGTCGATGGCGGGGCTGCCGGAGAAGCCGACGGCCGGCGGCGGTGAGAGCGGGGAATCGCCGCCACCGACAGATGCCAGCGCGGCCTTGAGGCTTGACACACCGGCGGCTCCGCCCTGGCTCTGCGGATCAGCGATACCGATGACATCGATACTCGTCTTTGCCGCGCCGGCGGCGAGGCTGAAGGGCTTCAGGCCGGGGGCCCGTAGATATGCAGCAGCGCGAGGTCGTGTTCCCGGTCCTCGGCGAGCCGGTCGGCGCTGCCATAGCCGGCGATCGTGATCGCGAGACAGGAATCGGTGACGAGGCGGTCGGTGACGATCGCGCCATCGTCGCTGACGACGAGACCGGTGCCATACTCGACGGTCTTGCGCGGCGGCGGCCCGGCTTGCGGCCCTGACGGAAACGCGTTGAACGCGCTCGACATCGCGATCACGACCGGCTCGACCGTGTTCTCGGTCGCCTGATCGTAGAGGATCGTCATGATGCGGACTTCATCACCCCGAGAAGTGCCGCGCATGTAAAATTTCTTCAGGCCCTGCAGACCCGACAGCACGAAGAAGTCGGGCTTGACCACGGTGTAGTCGACCTTGCGACCCGGCTCCTTCTTCTCCGCTTCGGCAAGCTTGGCTGTGGTCGGGCTCGCCTCCTTGCGGCGGCTGAGCAGCACCTGCACCGTGCCATTGGGCGAGGTCCATTTCGAGCCGTTGGCGTCGGTCGCCTGCTGCGGCACCAGCTTTGAGGGAATGCCAAGCCGCGCGCCGCTGGTCATTTCCGTAACGATCTTCCAGCCGACGCTGTCCTGCTTCCGCCGCGCCGTCTCGGCGAGCGCGGCGCGTTCCTGCGGATTGAGTACGCCGGTCGGCTTGCCGCCCTTGGCCTTCTGATACTCCTTGATCGCCTCGACCAGGCGCGCGCTGACGTCACCGGTGATGGCGCCGTTGTACTGGCCGACCCAGGCGAGGTCGGACTGCAGCGACAGCCGCTCCGCCTGCGCCATGGCATCGGCCGTCGCAGCCGGCGTCTGCAATGCAGGAGGCCGGATCGGAACGGTCTGGACCGGCTTCGGCTTGGTGCCGGGCATCTGCGGTGTCGTCATCTGGGCGTTCGCGCCTGTCGCAGCCGCAAACATCAGTGTTGCCGCAAGCATCGATCTCATGACAAATCCAGCCAGCCCATTGAACGCAATGCCATTGAAGCACATCTCGTTGGTCGCGAACAATGTTGCGGTGGTTCAGGCCGGCGATAGAAGCCGTGGACTCAGGCCCTCATCCTGAGGAGCGGCCTCAAGGCCGCGTCTCGAAGGATCGCCCGCGGCCATAGCAGGGCCTGCATGGTTCGAGACGCGCGTTCCGCGCTCCTCACCATGAGGATCGACAGCGAGAGCGTAGTAGGAGAGGCGTAGGACGATGCTGAGCCCGGACGAACTCGAACGCTATGCCCGCCATATCGTGCTGCGCGATGTCGGTGGTCCCGGCCAGGCTGCGCTGAAGCGGGCCTCCGTGCTGGTGATCGGCGCCGGCGGGCTCGGTGCGCCCGCGTTGATGTATCTGGCGGCCGCCGGCATCGGTACGCTCGGCGTGGTCGATGACGATGTGGTGTCGCTGTCGAACCTCCAGCGCCAGGTCATTCACACCACGCCCGATATCGGCCGGCACAAGGTCGAGAGCGCGGCCGAACGGATCACGGCGCTCAATCCGCATGTCCGCTTCGTCGGCCACGCCACCTGGCTCAATGCCGACAATGCGCTGGCGCTGATCGGCGACTATGACCTCGTGCTTGACGGCTCCGACAATTTCTCGACCCGCTATCTGGCCTCGGACGCCTGCTTCTTCGCCAAGAGGCCGCTGATCACGGCGGCGCTCGGCACCTTCGATGGCTCGCTGACCACCATCCGTGCGCATGAGAAGAACGCGCAGGGCGAATTCAATCCGACCTATCGCTGCCTGTTCCCGGAGGCGCCGCCGCCCGGGACCGTGCCGGCCTGCGCCGAAGCCGGCGTCATGGGCGCGCTGGCGGGTGTGATGGGCTCGATGATGGCGCTGGAGGCGATCCGCGAGATCGTCGGCTTTGGCGACGGCCTGGTTGGCCGTCTCCTCATGATCGATGCGCGCGCGATGCGCTTCGAGACGCTGCGTTACGCGCGCGATCCGGCCAATCCGCTCAATGGCGATGGGCCTGTGATCACCGATCTCAGCGCCCATCGCACTTGATCGCAGCCGCTACGCCGTGGCCGGCTTCTCGCTGTCGAGATGCGCCATCTGCTCGGCGGCGTAGCGCGTACCGGCGGCGACATCGGGCGGGAAGGCCGTTGCCAGCATCGCGAGATGAGCTGGCGTCAGCGTGACCTTGGCCGCACCAAGTGCCTCGCTGAGGCGGTTACGGGTGCGGGCGCCGACCAGCGGCACGATCTCCTTCCCTTGCGCCGCCACCCAGGCGATCGCGACCTGTGCCGGCGTCGCGCCAATCTCGGCGGCGATGGTGCGCAGCTGCTCCACCAGAGCCAGATTGACCTCGAGATTCGATCCCTGGAAGCGCGGCGTCATCAGCCGGTAATCCTTGCCTGCCTTGCCGGAGTCCTTCGACCAATGACCGCTGATGAGGCCGCGCGCCAGCACGCCGTAAGCCGTGATGCCGATGCCGAGCTCGCGGCAGGTCGTCAGGATGTCGCGTTCGATGCCACGCTCGATCAGCGAATATTCGATCTGGAGATCGGCGATCGGGTGCACGGCATGCGCGCGGCGGATGGTGTCGGAGCCGACCTCGGACAGTCCGATATGTTTGATGTAGCCGGCCTTCACGAGATCGGCGATGCCGCCGATGGTTTCCTCGATCGGGATGTTGGGATCGAGCCGCGCCGGACGGTAGACGTCGATGTAGTCGGTGCCGAGCCGCTGCAGCGAATAGGCCAGGAAGTTCCTCGTTGCGGCCGGTCTCGTGTCCATGCCGGTGAATTCGCCGGCAGGACCGCGCAGCGCACCGAACTTGACGCTGATCTGCACCCTGTCGCGCGGCACGTCCTTGAGCGCTTCGCGCACCAGCATTTCATTGTGGCCCATGGCGTAGAAATCGCCGGTGTCGACCAGGGTGATGCCGGCATCCAGCGCCGCGTGGATCGTGGCGATGCTCTCGCCGCGATCGGCGGGGCCGTAGACCTCGGACATGCCCATGCAGCCGAGGCCGAGGCTTGAGACGGTGGGGCCGGTTGAACCGAGTTTGCGCTGTTCCATGATGGCTCTCCTCGAAAAGGCGGTGACTGCGCCGCGTGACGAGGCCAGATATGCGCCTGATCGATTACGCCGATAAGCTGGACAATCGAGAATGGCTTGTTCACAGTGGCGAACAATGCCCGAGCCCGACCTGCGTGATCTCGACGTCTTCGTGGCGGTCGCCCGCACCCGCAATTTCCGGCGTGCGGCGATCGATATTCGCGTGTCGGTGTCGAGCCTTAGCCAGCGATTGCGGGACCTGGAGGAGCGCCTCGGCGTCCGCCTGATGAACCGCACGACCCGTAGCGTCGCCCTGACCGAGGCGGGTGAGTTGCTGCTGTCGCGCGTGGCGCCGGCGCTGCGCGATGTCGGCGACGCCCTGGATCAGGTCCGGGGCCTGCGCGAGGTGGCCTCGGGCCGGCTGCGCATCAACGCGCCGCCGCCTGCGGTCGATCTCGTGCTGGCGCCGATGGTCGGGCCGTTCCTCAAGGCCTATCCGCAGGTCGACCTCGACATCGTCTCCGAGAGCGGGTTCGTCGATATCGTCAGCGCGGGCTTCGATGCCGGCGTGCGTTATGGCGAGCATCTCGCGCAGGACATGGTGGCGATCCCGCTGAGCGGCCCGCAGAGCTATGTCGTGGTCGCTTCGCCCGATTACCTCGCACGCCGCGGCAAGCCTGAGCATCCGAAGGATCTACTCGACCACGATTGCATCCGCGCCCGCTACTCCAGCGGTGTCATGCATGATCTGGAGTTCGAGAAGGCCGGTCAGCTGGTGAAAGTCGACCCGCCGGCAAAGCTGATCTCGACCAACATGGGCCTCTCCATGCGCGCGGCGCTCGACGGAGCCGGCATCTGGGCGACGCTTGATGGTTACGTCGGCGAAGCCCTGAAGTCGGGCGCGCTGGTCAGACTGCTTGAAGACTGGTGCGAGCCGTTTTCCGGACCGTTCCTGTACTATCCAAGCCGGCGCCAGACGCCGCCGGCGCTGCGGGCCTTCATCGATTTCGTCGCCGACTGGCGCAAGCGAAACGCCCGAGGATAGCAGACCCTCATGGTGAGGAGCGCGGAACGCGCGTCTCGAACCATGAAGGCCCGGATCTCGCCTGCGGCAATCCTTCGAGACGACCGCTACGCGGTCTCCTCAGGATGAGGCAGGAGAGCTTATCGCGCAGAAAGTTGAACTCAGAGCATGCTCGGCAGCACGCGATCCGGCGGCTTGTGCGCGTCGAGGAAGGTGCGGATGTTGATGATCACCTTCTCGCCCATCTCGACGCGGCCCTCGATCGTGGCCGAGCCCATATGCGGCAGCAGCGTCACCTTGCCGGCCTTGGCGAGCCGCACCAGCTTCGGGTTCACCGCGGGCTCGTGCTCGTAGACGTCGAGGCCGGCGCCGCCGATCTCGCCGCCTTCGATCAGCTTGATCAGCGTGTCCTCGTCAGTGACCCCGCCGCGCGCGGTGTTGACGATGTAGGCGTCCTTGCGGATCAGCTTCAGCCGGCGCGCCGACAGCAGATGGTAGGTCGCCGGCGTGTGCGGACAGTTCACCGAGATGATGTCCATTCGAGCCAGCATCTGGTCGAGGCTTTCCCAATAGGTCGCGCCCAGCTCTTCGGCGATCTTCGGCGCCACCGGCCGGCGGTTGTGATAGTGGATCTGCAAGCCGAAGGCGCGGGCGCGGCGTGCGACCGCCTGGCCGATGCGGCCCATGCCGATGATGCCGAGGCGCTTTCCGCCGATGCGATGGCCGAGCATCCAGGTCGGCGACCAGCCCGGCCAGGGTTTTCCTTCCGTCAGGATCGAGGCGCCTTCGATCATCCGCCTGGGCACGGCGAGGATCAGTGCCATGGTCATGTCGGCGGTGTCTTCGGTCAGAACCTTCGGTGTGTTGGTGACGGTGATGCCGCGGGCATGCGCGGCCTCGACATCGATGTTGTCGACGCCGTTGCCGAAATTCGCGATCAGTTTCAGCCTGCAGTCGGGCTGGTTGACGATGTCGGCGGAGATGTGATCGGTCACGGTTGGGACCAGCACATCGGCCGTGCGGGCGGCTTCCGCGATCTGCTCGGGCGACATCGGCGCGTCGTCGAGATTGATCCGCGCGTCGAATAGCTCGCGCATCCGGGTCTCGATCGAGTCCGGAAGCTTGCGCGTCACGACGACGAGGGGCTTTTTCTTCACCGACATGTCCTGCCCTCATGAGGCGTTGCGAGCCGCCTCTGTCGCCAAAGGCCGGCCGTTGAGGCCTCATTAACCCGGTTGTTCGACACTGCAACTGCCGTGTCGTCCCCGGCGTTTCCTTCAAGCTCTCCCGACATTTCCGGCCGGAAAATCGGGACAAACCGGTTGTTCAGATGCCCGTCCTCTCTAGCAGAAGGCCGGGCCAAGACAAGAACCACGGGTAAAGGGCTCGGGAACACCCGCATAGGCGGGTCACAGGGACGGCAGCGGCCTGGTTTTGGAATTTTGGGGCGAGGGCCCGGCTCGGCCGGACCTTCGACAGGAGACGGGTTGATGGCGTTGGGGCGTTTTTGTTCGGTGATGGCGCTCGTTTGCACCTGGTTGAGCGCTTCGGTCAGCCCGGGGCATTCGGCAAAGGACAGCACACCCCAGACTGCCTCGGGCCTCCCGGTGCCGCGCTACGTCAGCCTGAAATCGGATCACGTCAACGTCCGCGCCGGCCCGACCAAGGACAACGACGTCGCCTGGGTCTACACCCGCTCCGGCCTGCCGGTCGAAATCACCGCCGAGTTCGAGAACTGGCGCCGGGTCCGCGATTCCGAGGGCGCCGAGGGCTGGGTCTATCACTCGCTGCTGTCGGGCCGCCGTACCGCCGTCGTCACCATGAAGCACAAGGACGAGCTTGCGCCGATCTATGACCGCGCCGATCCCGACAGCGCGGTGGCCGCAAAGCTCCAGGCCGGCGTCGTCACGCAGGTGAAAAAGTGCACCACAAATTGGTGCCACGTCACCGGCAACGGCTTTGACGGCTGGATTCAGCAGGAGCGCCTCTGGGGCGTCTACTCGGACGAGCAGGTGAACTGACCCAACGGGTCATCCCGGGGCGATGCACAGCATCGAACCCGGGATCTCGAGATTCCGGGCTCGGTGCTGCGTACCGCCCCGGAATGACGGCGTAAAACAATATGGCCGGGAAATCCCGGCCATGAAAATCAAATCAGTGATGTAAGACGATCTCAGCGCTTCTTGCGCAGCCGTACGACCATGTCGATGCGGGCGATCTCGTAACCCGCGGGCACCTCCGGCATCTTGGACAGCGCCAGATGCGGATCCTCGATGTCGACCAGCTCGTGGCTGTTCTCGAGATAATAGTGATGGTGGGTCGTGACGTTGGTGTCGAAATAGGTCTTGGTGCCGTCAACGCTGACCTGACGCAGCAGACCGGCGTCGGTGAGCTGGTTCAGCGTGTTGTAGACGGTGGCCAGTGAGACCGGCACCTTGGCCAACGTCGCTTCCTCGTAAAGCATTTCAGCCGTGAGGTGTCGCGCACCCTTGCCGAACAGGAGCCAGCCGAGCGCCATACGCTGGCGCGTCGGGCGAAGCCCGGCGGATTGGAGCATTTCGTTGACGTCGTGCCACGGGCAACCGGTCAAAGCCGGCTGGCGGCCCGACATAAGAGCCGCCGCGTGAGCCTCGTCGTCGCGATGGGGCGCGTTATTTTCGTTCATTTCCAGCTTCGGGCACGCGTGAACACTGTGATCTCCAACATATATGGAGAGATAGATGCAGATGCAAGTTTCTCGCAACTAGAGTGGTTCTAATTAGCGCGGGAACCGGCCCGGCGGCCCGTCATTTTACCTTCATGAGAGCGCTTTGCTACCCGAAATGGCCTGTGTTAGAGAGCCCGCGGTTCCGCTTAACCGATTTTGGCGCGACCCGGCATTGAAGGCCGTTCGCTATCCATCCGGGGTCCTTCGTTATTCTCGTGTGACAATGGCAACAGCTGTTGCTTTTCGAACAGGATGGGGCCCATTTTCGCCGGAAACGCCGCTCAGTCGGGGTTAGAACACAAAGGCTTCCGCATGCTGAACAGGCGCAACGGTTACGAATATGAAGATCTGCTGGCATGTGCCCGCGGCGAGATGTTCGGCCCTGGCAATGCGCAATTGCCGCTGCCGCCGATGCTCATGTTCGACCGCATTTCGGACATCAGCGAGACCGGCGGCGAATTCGGCAAGGGGGTAGTGCGTGCCGAACTCGACGTGAAGCCCGACCTCTGGTTCTTCGGCTGCCACTTCAAGAACGATCCGGTGATGCCCGGCTGCCTCGGCCTCGATGCGCTGTGGCAAATGGTCGGCTTTTATCTGGGCTGGAGCGGCGGTGAAGGTCGCGGTCGCGCGCTTGGCCTGAACGAGCTGAAGTTCAGCGGCCAGGTGCTGCCGGAGGCCCGCAAGGTTGTGTACAACATCGATATCAAGCGCGTGATGCGTTCAAAGCTGGTGCTCGGTATCGCCGACGGATGGCTTTCGGTCGATGACCAGATTATCTATCGCGCGAAGGATTTGAAGGTCGGCCTGTTCAAGCAGGGCACGAGCCTGGGCTGAGCGCATCACCACGAAGATAACGATTGAGGCGAGGCTGTCATGAGGCGGGTTGTGGTCACCGGGATGGGCATTGTCTCTTCCATCGGAAACAACACCCAGGAAGTGCTTGCGAGCCTTCACGAGGCGAAGTCGGGCATTTCGCGGGCTGAGAAATATGCCGAGCTCGGCTTCCGTTCGCAGGTGCAGGGTGCGCCGACGCTCGATCCCTCGACGGTGGTCGACCGCCGCGCCATGCGTTTCCTCGGTCAGGGCGCGGCGTGGAATCACGTCGCAATGGAACAGGCGATCCAGGATTCCGGTCTTTCGCCTGACGAAATTTCCAATATTCGCACTGGCATCATCATGGGCTCCGGCGGCCCGTCTGCGCGCACCATCGTCGAAGCCGCCGACATCACCCGCACCAAGGGACCGAAGCGCGTCGGGCCGTTTGCAGTGCCGAAGGCGATGTCCTCCACGGCCTCCGCGACGCTTGCAACCTGGTTCAAGATCAAGGGCGTGAACTATTCGATTTCGTCGGCCTGCGCGACGTCGAACCATTGCGTCGGCAACGCCTATGAGACGATCCAGATCGGCAAGCAGGACGTCATCTTCGCTGGCGGCTGCGAGGAGCTGGACTGGTCGCTGTCGGTGCTGTTCGACGCCATGGGCGCGATGTCCTCGAAGTACAACGACACGCCCTCCACGGCCTCGCGTCCCTACGACGTCAACCGCGACGGCTTCGTGATTGCTGGCGGCGCCGGCGTGCTGGTGCTGGAAGAGCTCGAGCATGCCAAGGCGCGCGGCGCGCGCATTTACGGCGAGATCGTCGGCTACGGCGCGACGTCCGACGGCTACGACATGGTCGCACCATCAGGCGAGGGTGCCGAGCGCTGCATGCGCATGGCGATGTCGACCGTGAAGACCAAGGTCGACTACATCAATCCGCACGCGACATCGACGCCGGCCGGCGATCCGCCGGAGATCGACGCGCTCCGCAGGGTGTTCGGAAGCGGCGAGAAGTGCCCGCCGATCTCGGCGACCAAGGCGCTGACGGGCCACTCCCTGGGCGCAACCGGCGTGCAGGAAGCGATCTATTCGCTGCTGATGATGAACAATGGTTTCATCTGCGAGAGCGCCCACATCCAGGAGCTCGACCCCGTGTTCGCCGACATGCCGATCGTGCGCAAGCGCATCGACAACGTCAAGATCGGCACCGTGCTGTCGAACTCCTTCGGCTTCGGCGGCACCAACGCCACGCTGGTGTTCAGCCGGCTTGATGCGTGAGGTCCTTGCGGACGCGCTGGTAATTTTCTCGTCATGGCCGGGCTTGTCCCGGCCATCCACGTCTTTGCTCACGTCTTGGCCTCCGGCTTCGAAGGGCGTGGATGCCCGGGACAAGCCCGGGCATGACGAAAGCGGAAAGTGAAAGGTGACCGTGAAATGGAAGGTTTGATGAAAGGCAAGCGCGGTCTGATCATGGGCATCGCCAATGATCATTCGATCGCCTGGGGCATGGCGAAGACGCTGCATGCCCATGGCGCCGAGCTCGCCTTCACCTTCCAGGGCGAGGCGCTAGGCAAGCGCGTCAAGCCGTTGGCGGAGCAGCTTGGCGTCGACATGGTGCTGCCCTGCGACGTCGAGGACATCGCCAGCGTCGATGCCACCTTCGATGTGCTCCGCGAAAAATGGGGCAAGCTCGACTTCGTCATCCACGCGATCGGCTTCGCCGACAAGAACGAGCTCAAGGGCCGCTACGCCGACACCAGCCGCGAGAATTTTTCGCGCACCATGGTGATCTCCTGCTTCTCATTCACGGAAGTGGCAAAACGCGCCGCCGAACTGATGACGGAGGGCGGCAGCATGATCACGCTGACCTTCGGCGCCTCGGAACGCGCGATGCCGAACTACAACGTGATGGGCGTGGCCAAGGCGGCGCTGGAAGCCTCGGTGCGCTATCTTGCGTCAGATTTCGGACCGCGCGGCATCCGCGTCAACGCGATCTCCGCCGGCCCGATCCGCACGCTCGCCGGCTCCGGCATCGGCGAGGCGCGCGCGATGTTCGCCTTCATGCAGAAGCATTCCCCGCTCCGCCGCGGCGTCACGCTCGACGAGCTCGGCGGCTCGGCGCTGTATCTGTTGTCGGATCTCTCCGGCGGCGTGACCGGCGAGATCCACTATGTCGATAGCGGCTACAACATCGTCCTGATGCCGAGGCCGGATGATATGAAGACGGATGACTGAAGTGTGAGCATGACCTTTTCGGAAAACCGCTGCACACTTTTCCGGATCATGCTCTAACCCGCCGCGATCTGCTCCGCGCGCTGGAACGCCGGCCGTGCCATGCAGCGGGTGAGATAGGCCTCGAAGGCCGGGCGCGACGGCACCATCTTGAACAGGCGCACCGCGAAGTTCAGGCCCGAGCCGATCGTGATGTCGGCGGCGGAAAATTCCTCCCCGAGGACCCACGGCCCCTTGGCAAGCGCGGCTTCCAGCACGTCGAAGACCTGCGTTGCGCTGCCCCAGGCCGCGGTCGATGTCGGGATCTCGATCTTCGTGAAGATCTGGATGATGGCGGGTTCGATGCAGCCCGGCGAGAAGAACAGCCATTGCAGGTAACGCGCACGGCGCGGGTCCGTCACGGCTGGGGCCAGCCTGGTCTCGGGATAGCGATCGGCAATGTAGGCGCAGATGGCGGCGGCTTCGCCGAGCGCGGCATCGCCGTCGGTCAGCGCCGGAACCTTGCCCATCGGATTGACCTTCAGGTAGTCCGGCGCCTTCTGTGCGCCGGTCGAGATGTCCGTCAGCACGCGCTCATACGGCAGGCCACTCTCTTCCATCAGCCAGAGCGTCGTGAATGAGCGCGAACGGGGCGACCAATAGAGCTTGATCATGGAAGCGGACCTTTCATCGGTGGCAGCCGAACAGCGCGCAATTTCATGGCGCGTCCGCAGCGAATCCGCAATGCACTACGGTATGGAATGCTCCGGCTCAATCTTCCTTGAGATAGCCGGGGAGTCCGCGGTCGAGCCTGTCTGCGACGAGTGTTCGTGTCCTCTCGCGCAGCGTCGCGTTGGCTGAAGCTGCCGCGGGCGGCTCGGGGAACAGCGAGTTGTCGAGCTTGGTGAGCGGGTCTTCGGTCAGCCGCAGACTTGCGGCGAAGTTCGCGCCGAAATTCACAAAGGGGCGCTTGATTTCCTCATAGCTTCTGCCGTCGATCAGGTTGATCGAGATGTTGGCGAACAAATGCGAATGCCGGATCAGATTTCCGAGCTCCTGATTGAATGTGCCGATGCCGTTTAACATCAGGCGGGTGCCCGGCAGTTCTCCCTTGTACGTGGTCGCAACCAGATAGCGAGCGCAGCTCCCGTTCGGAGTGATGCCGCGCACGATCGCTGGCAGGCGTTCGTTGGGATCGGGAATGAATCGCGATTTCGGATTGTAGAAGGGTTCGAAGGCCCCCTTGGGGTAGGCGATCCTGCGAACACCGGGATCGCCACCCGTTGCGGCTTTAACCCGCGCAAACACGAGATCGTCGAGACCCCAGTCGATGGGAATCTCGGTCTCTTCGCTCTCGAAAATGGTCAGCCCGAATTTCTGGACGGAATAGCGCTCGCCAAGCCGGCACGGGCCGCTCTCGACCGCGACCGGCTGCTTCGCCACCGGTTTGGCCTTCGGCGTCGCCTTCTTGGCAACCGGTTTTGCCGGCACCGCCGTCTGAGTGGGAGGCGCGGTGGTTGCGGGAGGGGTTTGCGCGGCTGCCGTAGTGAGCAGGGACAGCAACGCGATCAGCGAGACAGCAATTCGAAACATCGATTCCGGGAGACCAGGGGCAGGAGGACGGCGGATACGCCACACTAAATTGGAACCGTGACAACCGCAAGCTGCACCAGGCGACCACTGCCTATCCGGAGGGCCGCTGCCGCCGCCAACGATAATACTTCATCACGAACCCGTTCGAGGGCTCGACCGCTTGCTTCTCGAACACAAAGCCCTCGCGCTCGTACCAGCGCCAGGCTTTCTCGTTCTCGCGGACGCAGCGCAGATACATCTCGTCCGGCATTTGCGTGCGCGTGAAGGCGAGCAATTGGCGGCCGAGCGATTGGCCCTGATAGGCGGGCGCGACGAACAGCATGTCGAGATAGAGTTTTGGCAAATGCAGCGCCAGCATTGCGGCGATCGTGCCGTCGTCGTCGGCGACGAACAGGCTCCAACCGTCCTCGATCTCGCGCCGGACGCGTGCACGCAGGTTTGCGAGCAGGAATTCACTCGTCTCGCCGAGCCCGGTCGAGACCCAGCTCTCCATCCAGACGCGGCCGATCTCGTCGTATTCGTCCGCGCGGGCCGGGCGGATGATGGGATGCGACATCGAGGGCTCAAATCGGCTTGCTGCGCACGGATGGGCGCGCGCGCACCTTGCCCGCCGACAGGCACACCACCTCGGAGATTTGCAGGAGTTGCCGCGCCAGCGGGCTGGTCTTGCGCCAGACCATGCCGATGGTGCGTGACGGCTGCGGGTCGCGGAAGCGCGCGAGCGAGACCGAGGCCGATCGCGTCTCCACCGACACGGCCATCTCTGGGATCAAGGTGACGCCGATGCCGGCGCTGACCATCTGGACCAGCGTCGACAGCGAATTGGCATCCAGCATCTCGCGCGGCGGCGCCGATTGCATGTTGCAGAATGACAGCGCCTGATCGCGGAAGCAGTGCCCCTCTTCGAGCAGCAGCAGCCGCATCTCGCGCATCATCTCCCGCGACGGTGCCGGCGTTCCCTCATCTGCGCTCGGCCGCACCAGCAGGAATTTTTCCTCGAACAGGGCGACCTCGGTGAGCGAGGGCTCCGACACCGGGAGCGCAACGATCGCGGTATCGAGTCGGCCTTCCACCAGTTCCTGGATCAGCCGCGGCGTCATCGTCTCGCGCACGCGGATGTCGAGCTCCGGATGCATGCGCGTCAAATTCTTGGTGATCGTCGGCAGCAGATAGGGCGCGATCGTCGGAATCATGCCGATGCGCAGCCGTCCGGAGAACCGGTCCTGCGAGGCGCGGGCGAAATCGCCGAGTTCGTCGACCGAGCGCAAAATGTCGCGGACGCGCTGCGCGAGCTCCTCGCCAAATCGGGTCAGCGCCACCTGCCGAGCGCTGCGCTCCAGCAGCAGGCCGCCGAGCGCCTCCTCCAGCTCCTTGATCTGCATTGACAGGGCCGGCTGCGAGATCGAACAGGACTCAGCCGCGCGGCCGAAATGACTGTGACGCGCCAGGGCGTCGAAATACCGGAGCTGGCGCAGCGTGAGATTTAGCATCAGAAAATCTTATCGCTGCGATCATTAAAGTCAACTTCCCCTGATCGAACGTGAAGCCTAGAGTGCTTCTACCTGGTCAATGGCGCGAGTTCGACGCCACCAGAGGAGGTATTCATGGACGACACTTCAAAGTGCCCGTTTTCGGGTGGAAAACGTGTGCCGGCGAACCGCGATTGGTGGCCGACCCAGCTCAGCATCGAGATGCTGCACAAGAATTCGGCCAAGTCCGACCCGATGGACAAGGACTTCGACTACGCCAAGGAATTCAAGTCGCTCGACCTGAACGCGGTCATCAAGGACCTGACCGCTCTGATGACCGAATCGCAGGAATGGTGGCCCGCCGACTTCGGTCACTACGGCGGCCTCATGATCCGCATGGCCTGGCACAGCGCGGGCACCTATCGCACCACCGACGGTCGCGGTGGCGCCGGCGCCGGACAGCAGCGTTTCGCGCCGCTCAACAGCTGGCCCGACAACGCCAATCTCGACAAGGCACGCCGTCTGCTCTGGCCGATCAAGCAGAAATACGGCCGCAAGATTTCCTGGGCCGATTTGATGGTGCTGGCCGGCAACGTCGCGCTGGAGTCGATGGGCTTCAAGACCTTCGGCTTCGCCGGTGGCCGCGCCGACGTGTGGGAGCCGGAAGAGCTCTATTGGGGTCCCGAAGGCACGTGGCTGGGCGATGAGCGCTACAGCGGCGAACGTCAGCTCGCCGAGCCGCTCGGCGCGGTGCAGATGGGCCTCATCTACGTCAATCCAGAAGGCCCGAACGGCAAGCCGGATCCGATCGCCGCGGCAAAGGACATCCGCGAGACGTTCGCCCGCATGGCGATGAACGACGAGGAAACCGTCGCGCTGATCGCCGGCGGCCACACCTTCGGCAAGACCCATGGTGCCGGCGATCCGTCGCTGGTCGGACCGGAGCCGGAAGCGGGCGCGCTCGAGGATCAGGGCCTCGGCTGGAAGAGCAAGCACGCTTCGGGCATTGGCGGCGATTCCATCACCAGCGGCCTCGAGGTGACCTGGACGACGACGCCGACGAAGTGGAGCAACAACTTCTTCGAGAACCTGTTCAAGTACGAATGGGAGCTGACGAAGAGCCCGGGCGGTGCGCAGCAGTGGACGGCCAAGGGCGCCGAGGCGATCATTCCCGACGCCTTCGACAAGTCCAAGAAGCATCGGCCGACGATGCTGACGACCGATCTGTCGCTGCGTATGGATCCGGCCTATGAGAAGATCTCGCGCCGCTTCCTGGAGAATCCCGATCAGTTCGCGGACGCCTTTGCCCGCGCCTGGTTCAAGCTCACCCATCGCGACATGGGCCCGATCCAACGCTATCTCGGCCCGCTGGTGCCGAAGGAAACGCTGATCTGGCAGGACCCGATCCCGGCCGTGAATCACGAGCTCGCGAGCGAGCAGGATATCGCCTCGCTGAAGACCAAGATCCTTGCCTCGGGTCTGTCGGTGTCGGAGCTGGTCTCGACCGCCTGGGCGTCGGCCTCGACGTTCCGCGGCTCGGACAAGCGCGGCGGCGCCAATGGCGCGCGCATTCGCCTCGCCCCGCAGAAGGATTGGGAAGTGAACGAGCCGGCTCAGCTCTCGAAGGTTCTGGGCAAGCTCGAAGCGATCCAGAAGGACTTCAACGCGTCATCCGGTGCGAAGAAGGTCTCGCTGGCGGACCTCATCGTGCTCGGCGGCACCGCCGCGGTCGAGAAGGCCGCCAAGGATGCCGGCGTCGACGTCAAGGTCGGCTTCACGCCGGGCCGCATGGATGCCTCGCAGGAGCAGACCGACGCCGCTTCGTTTGCTCCGCTGGAGCCGCGGGCCGATGGCTTCCGCAACTTCATCGGCAAGCGGCAGCAGTTCATGATGCCCGAGGAAGCTCTGGTCGATCGTGCGCAGCTGCTCCGGCTTACCGGTCCGGAGATGACGGTGCTCGTCGGCGGTCTGCGCGTACTCGGTGCCAATGCGAACGGTTCGAAGAACGGCGTCCTCACCTCGAAGGTGGGAACGCTGAGCAACGACTTCTTCGTCAACCTGCTCGACATGAGCACGCAGTGGACGCCGGCCGGCACCGACGGCACCTATGAGGCCCGCGACCGCAAGACCAACGCGGTCAAGTGGACCGGCACGCGTGTCGACCTGATCTTCGGCGCACACTCGCAGCTTCGCGCATACGCGGAGGTCTATGCCACGTCGGATTCCAAGGAGCAGTTCGTCAAGGACTTCGCCAAGGCCTGGACCAAGGTGATGAACCTCGACCGCTACGACATCGCGGCTTGAGGTGTTTGACCTCTCCCGCTTGCGGGAGAGGTCGACGCGCTCCGGGCGATGCGAAGCATCGTCCCGCGGCGGGTGAGGGCTCTCTCCTCATTGGGAGTCTCTCTGCGGAAGCAACCCTCTCCCCGACCCTTTCCCGCAAGCGGGAGAGGGAGCGCAGATCGGCCGGAGCAGGCACAAACGAACACAAACAAAAAGGGCGGCCGCGAGGCCGCCCTTCGTGTGTCTGGCAGGTAGCGAGATTTACTCGCCGGCTGCTTCGCGCGCGGGCTGCTGGCTCTCGCCCTTGCCCTCGAGGTCTTCGCCGGTCTCCTGGTCGACCACCTTCATCGACAGGCGGGTCTTGCCGCGGTCGTCGAAGCCGAGCAGCTTGACCTTGACCTTGTCGCCTTCCTTGACGACGTCGGAGGTCTTCTGCACGCGCGCCGAGGCGAGCTGGCTGATGTGGACGAGACCGTCTTTGGAACCGAAGAAGTTCACGAAAGCGCCGAACTCCATCACCTTGACGACGGTGCCGTCATAGATCTGGCCGACTTCCGGATCGGAGGCGATCGACTTGATCCACTTGATCGCGGCCTTCATGGCCTCGCCGTCGTTGGAGGCGACCTTCACGGTGCCGTCGTCCTCGATGTTGACCTTGGCGCCGGTCTTCTCGACGATCTCGCGGATCACCTTGCCACCGGTGCCGATCACTTCGCGGATCTTGTCGGTGGCGATCTTGAAGGTCTCGATGCGCGGCGCGTATTCGCCGAGCTCGGCACGGGCGTTGGTCAGCGCCTTCGACATCTCGCCGAGGATGTAGATACGCCCATCCTTGGCCTGGCCGAGCGCGACCTTCATGATCTCTTCGGTGATGCCCTCGATCTTGATGTCCATCTGGAGCGAGGTGATGCCCTGCTCGGTACCGGCGACCTTGAAGTCCATGTCGCCGAGATGGTCCTCGTCACCGAGGATGTCCGAGAGAACCGCGAAGCGCTTGTCTTCGAGGATCAGCCCCATCGCGATGCCCGCGGTCGGCCGCTTCAACGGCACGCCGGCGTCCATCAGCGCGAGCGAGGCGCCGCAGACCGAAGCCATCGACGAGGAGCCGTTGGATTCGGTGATCTCCGATACCACGCGCGTGGTGTAGGGGAATTCGTGGTGCGGCGGCAGCACCGGGTGGATCGCGCGCCACGCGAGCTTGCCGTGGCCGATCTCGCGGCGCTTGGTGCCGCCGAGGCGGCCGGTCTCACCGACCGAGTAGGGAGGGAAGTTGTAGTGCAGCAGGAACGTCTCTTTGTACGTTCCCGACAGCGCGTCGATGTACTGCTCGTCCTCGCCGGTGCCGAGCGTGGTCACGACCAGCGCCTGGGTCTCGCCGCGGGTGAACAGGGCCGAGCCGTGGGCGCGGGGCAGCACGCCGACTTCGGCGACGATGTTGCGCACGGTCTTGGAATCGCGGCCGTCGATGCGCTTGCCGGTGTCGAGGATGTTCCAGCGAACGATCTTGGCTTCGAGCTCCTTGAACACGCCGCCGATGCGCAGCTTGTCGTATTTCGGCTCCTGGCCTTCCGGGAAGTAGTGCGCGATCACCTTTTCCTTGACCTTGCCGACCGCGGCGTAGCGATCCTGCTTGACCGGAATGGCGTAGGCGGCGCGCAGTTCCTGCTCGACCATGCCGAGCATTTCCTTTTCGAGCGCCGAATTGTCGATCGTGGTGACCTCGCGCGGCTCCTTCGCGGCCTTTTCGGCGAGCTCGATGATCGCGTTGATCACCGGCTGGAAGTGGCGGTGACCGAACATCACGGCGCCGAGCATGATCTCTTCGTTCAGCTCCTTGGCTTCCGATTCGACCATCAGCACGGCGTCTGCGGTGCCGGCGACGACGAGGTCGAGCTGGGTGTCGACCATCTCGTCGAGCGTCGGGTTGAGGATGAACTCGTCATTGGCGAAGCCGACGCGCGCGGCGCCGATCGGGCCCTTGAAGGGAGCGCCCGACAGGGTCAGCGCAGCCGACGAGGCCACCAGCGCGACGATATCGGGATCGTTCTCCATGTCGTGCGAGAGCACGGTGACGATCACCTGGGTCTCGTTGCGCCAGCCGTCGACGAACAGCGGACGGATCGGGCGGTCGATCAGGCGGGAGACCAGCGTTTCCTTCTCGGTCGGACGACCTTCGCGCTTGAAATAGCCGCCGGGAATGCGGCCGGCTGCGTAGGTCTTCTCCTGGTAGTCGACGGTCAGCGGCAGGAAGTCGACGCCTTCGCGCGGTGACTTCGCGGCAACGACGGTGGCGAGCACCACGGTCTCGCCGTAGGTCGCGACGACGGCGCCGTCGGCCTGGCGGGCGATCTTGCCGGTTTCGAGCTTGAGAGGGCGTCCACCCCAGTCGATCTCGACTGAATGCTTATTGAACATAGAGGTCTTCTTTCATGGGTTCTCGAAAGAAGGACGGGTCGAAAAACAAAAACCATGCGCAAGATTGCGGGACGTTGATCGAAGCGGGCGATCAGCGTCCTGCGATCCTGCCATGGTTTTTGGATTTCGGATGGCGTCCATCCCTTCGGGTCATACGGGCGCCTTGCCCGTTGTGCCCAGCCGCCGGATTGCTGCTGGACTGTCAGTCGGCACGAACGCGAACACCGAAGCGCGGTGTTCGCCCATCATGCCCGGATGCTCGCCGTCAACGGCTCGCATCCGACGCGCACGCAGCCTCGACGAAAAACCTTTAAACAAACGCTTTCGTTCGAAATCACGCGCGAAAACGCGCGCCGGTTGGCGCGCGCAAGAACTCTTAACGACGAATGTTGTGCTTCTCGAGCAGCGCCTTGTAACGCGCCTCGTCCTTCTTCTTCACATAGTCGAGGAGCGAGCGGCGGGTCGAGACCAGCTTCAAGAGGCCGCGACGCGAATGGTTATCCTTCACGTGGGTCTTGAAATGGTTGGTGAGGTTGGCGATGCGTTCCGACAGGATCGCGACCTGAACCTCTGGCGAGCCGGTATCGCCGGCCTTGTTGGCATTCGTCTTGATGACTTCCGCTTTGCGTTCTGCGGCAATCGACATCGGTCAATTTCTCTCGTTGCGATCGGCGCTGGCAGTCAGGCCGGTCAGGTTGAACACACGCTTGGGGATGATTTCGCCATTGCCGACTTCGGCAAGCGCGAGAAGCCGGCCTGCCACCGTGACATAGACTGTGCCGCTACAAGTGGGCGCATCCCGTCCGCGCAACAAAACGGCCTGGCCCCGATGGAGCCTTGCCGCATCAGCCCGAGTGACGGCCAGTGCCGGGATGTCGTCCAGCGCGGTCTCAACGGGCATAAGCGCGTCGGCGAGGCTACCCTCGCCGGACGCGGCTCTATCGCACAAAGCCTCCAACTGATCCAGCGGAATCATGTCGTTCTCGCCAAATGGGCCGACCAGGGTCCGCCGCAGCGCGCAGATATGGCCGTAAGTGCCGAGAATCCGGCCCATATCGCGGGCCAGCGCGCGGACATAGGTGCCCTTGCCGCACTCGGCCTCGAACACGGCCCGGTCACTATCCGGTTGATCTACAAGGCTTAAACGGTGAATCTCGACGGGGCGGGGGGCCAGTTCCACGATCTCGCCGTCGCGGGCGAGGTCGTAGGCGCGCTCGCCCTGGACCTTGATCGCGGAATAGCGCGGCGGGATCTGCTGGATTACCCCGGTGAAACGGGGCAGCAGGGCCTCGATGGCCTCCCGGGTCGGGCGCTGGTCCGAGGTTGCGGTCGCCCGGCCCTCGATGTCGTCGGTGTCGCGCTCCTCGCCCCAGCACACCGTGAACCGGTAGCGCTTGCGGCCGTCCATGACGAAGGGGACGGTCTTGGTGGCCTCGCCGAGCGCGATCGGCAGGCCGCCGGAGGCGAGCGGATCGAGCGTGCCGGCATGGCCGGCGCGCTTGGCGTTGAACAGGCGCTTGAGCACGGCAACAGCCTGCGTCGAGGTCATGCCGATCGGCTTGTCGAGCACGACCCAGCCGTGGACGTCGCGGCGATCGCGGCGCGGCTGGTTGCCCTTCTGCTTGTTGGCGCGCGGATCGTTGTTGACGCGGCGCGGCTCCTGGTGCGGCTGAGAATTGCCGCTCACATCCGCAAAATTATTTTTCTGCACGTCGAGCTGATCGGCCTCTTCGCCGCCGATCGTGCCGTGAGCCGGGTCCATCGTCATCGTTCTTCTTCCCGATCCGTATCCGGATCCTGTTCCAGGTCCTTCTGCACCGCGGGTGTTCGCAAAAGCTTCTCGATCCGTTCCGCTTCGTCGAATCGTTCGTCGACGCGGAAGCGAAGGTCAGGTGCAAATTTCAGGTTAACGCGCCGCGCGACCTCGCCGCGCAGGAATTTCTTGTTGCGCTCGAGCGCAGCGAGGACGACCTCGGTGTCGCGGCCACCGAGCGGCATCACGTAGACTGTCGCGAGCTTCAGGTCGGGCGACATCCGCACCTCCGGCACGGTGATGATGTGGCCTTCGAGGTCAGCATCATGCACGCTGCCTTGCGCCAGAATCTCGGCTATCGCATGGCGAACCTGCTCGCCGACCCGCAACTGACGTTGCGAGCCGCCGGACGCGGAACTCTTTTTCTGATGATGGCGGGGCATGGTCTGAAAATCACCTCGTCATGCCCGCTTTTGGGACACGGGCATTGTCATTTGTCTTGCTGAAACGAAGAGGGGTGGATGGCCGGAAAAAATCCGGCCATCGCACTCCCGCAATTCAGTTCAAAAAAGATCCAGGCGCTTCGGTAAGATTTGGACTTACAGGGAGCGCTGGATCGTCTCCACGCGGTAACACTCGATGACGTCACCGGCGCGCATGTCGTGATAGTTCTCGAAGGCCATGCCGCATTCCTGACCGGACTGGACTTCCTTCACTTCGTCCTTGAAGCGCTTCAGCGTCGACAGCTTGCCTTCGTGCACGACGACGTTGTCGCGGATCAGACGCACATTGGCGCCACGTTCCACGGTGCCGTCGGTGACGCGGCAGCCAGCGACCTTGCCGACCTTGGAGATGTTGAAGATCTCCAGGATCGCGGCATTGCCGAGCATGGTTTCCCGCAGGGTCGGCGCGAGCAGGCCGCTCATGGCCTTCTTCACGTCGTCCACGAGGTCGTAGATGATGTTGTAGTAACGGATCTCGATGCCGTTGCGCTTGGCGGCCGCAGCGGCCTCCTTGTTCGCACGAACCGAGAAGCCGATGATCGCGGCGTTGAAGCCTTCCGCGAGCGTCACGTCCGATTCCGAGATGCCGCCGACACCGGCATGCAGGATACGCGCGGCGACTTCGTCGGTGCCGAGCTTCTCCAGCGAGCCGAGGATCGCTTCCAGCGAGCCCTGCACGTCGGCCTTGATGATCAGCGGGAATTCCTTGCGGCCCGCCGTCTTCAGCTGCGACATCATCTGCTCGAGCGAGCCGCGCATGCCGGAGATCGAGGCAGCCGCGTTCTCGCGCTTCTGGTGCGCGCGGTAGCTGGTGACCTGGCGGGCGCGGGCTTCGTTCTCGACCACGGCGAGACGATCGCCGGCTTCCGGCGGACCGTTGAAGCCGAGCACCTCGACCGGCACTGACGGACCTGCCTCCTGCACCGTCTCGCCCTGATCCGAGATCAGCGCGCGGACGCGGCCCATTTCAGCTCCGGCGACGATGATGTCACCGACACGGAGCGTGCCGCGCTGGACCAGAACGGTCGCGACCGGACCGCGGCCACGATCGAGCTTGGCTTCGATCACGGTGCCTTCGGCCGGACGATCCGAATTGGTCTTGAGGTCGAGGATGTCGGCCTGGAGCGCGATCATCTCGAGCAGCTTGTCGAGATTGGTCTTGTTCTTCGCCGACACTTCGACGTCGACGACTTCGCCGCCGAAGGATTCCACCTGCACCTCGTGCTGGAGCAGCTCGGTGCGCACGCGCTCGGGCTTGGCGTCGGGCTTGTCGATCTTGTTGATCGCAACAATGATCGGCACCCGCGCCGCCTTGGCGTGGTTGATGGCTTCGATCGTCTGCGGCATCACGCCGTCGTCGGCCGCAACCACCAGCACGACGATGTCGGTGACCTTGGCGCCGCGGGCGCGCATCGCGGTGAACGCGGCGTGGCCGGGCGTGTCGATGAAGGTGATCTTCTTGCCGCTTTCGGGCGACAGCACCTGATAGGCGCCGATATGCTGGGTGATGCCGCCGGCTTCGCCGGAGACGACATTGGCATGACGGAGCGCGTCGAGCAGCGAGGTCTTGCCGTGGTCGACGTGACCCATCACGGTCACCACCGGCGAGCGCGGCTCGGTGTCGGTGGAATCGTCGATGGCGTCGAACAGGCCTTCTTCAACGTCGGACGCGGCAACGCGCTTGACGGTGTGACCAAGCTCCTCGGCGATCAGTTGCGCAGTGTCGGCATCGATCACGTCGGTGATCTTGTGGATCGCGCCCTGCTTCATCAGCATGCGGATGATTTCCACCGCGCGCTCCGACATGCGGTTGGCGAGCTCCTGGATGGTGATCGCTTCCGGAATGACCACCTCGCGGATGAGCTTTTCTTTCGGCTCGTTCGCGGCATGGCCCTTCAGGCGCTGGGTGCGGCGGCGGAACGAGGCGATCGAGCGCTCGCGGACGTCGTCGGCATTGAAGGCGGTGACGACCGTCAGGCGGCCGCGCTCCTTCTGCGGGCCGGGCTTGTGGGTGGGCTTGGGAGCGACCACAGGCCGCGCAGCGCCGCCGGGGCCGCGACGGATCTGGCGCGGACCTTCGTCCTCGTCCGGTCCGGCTGCGACAGCGGGGGCGCGGCCCACCGGGCCTCCCGGCCGCTGTGTGGTCGTTCCGGGCCGCGCGGTCGTTGTTCCCGGGCGTGCCGTGGTGGTTGTGCCGGGTCGCGCCATCGGCGCGCCGGGGCGCGCTGCAGGAGCGGCCGAGGTCGCCGTTGCGGGGCGCGCCGCGGATTGCGGCTGCTCGCCTTCGCCAAAACGCTTCTTGGCCTCGGTTTCGGCCTTCCGCTTGGCTTCCTCTTCGTGGCGGTGACGCTCCTCTTCGGCCTTGCGGCGGGCTTCGGCGGCCTCGCGATCGGCACGCTCGGCGCTTTCGCGGACCGCGCGGCGCTGGGCCTCTTCCTCGGCATGGCGGCGCTCTTCGACTTCGCGCACCTTGGCATCGGCCAGCGCGCTGGCGCGGGCGGAACGTTCGTCTTCGGTCAGCGTGCGCAGCACCACGCCGGAGCCGGCGTTGCGCGGCGGCGCGGGGCGGGCCGGAGCAGGCTTGGGCGCGGCGGCGGCCGGCGCGGGCTTCGCCACCTCGGCCACCTGCGGCTCGGGGCTGCCGTCGACACGGCGCTTGCCACGCTTCTCGACCACGACCTGCTTGCTACGGCCATGACTGAAGCTCTGGCGCACGGTGCCCGTTTCGACGCGCGGCTTGAGCGATAGCGTCTTGCTCGGAACGCTCAGCTTCTTGTCGCCAGGGGTCTTGGTATCAACCATTAAGCAGTCCTAATCCTGATCTTGTTGTCTTGTGCGTTGCCGCACCGTGCTATCGGGTGGTCGTTGTCTCTCAGAAATCCTGGCCGGGCTTTTCGGCAGTCCTGTCAGCGTCCGCCATCCGGTATCGGACCAGCATCTGGCTACGTGACAGGAATGACTTGCTCGCCGGGCCCGCGAGCAGGGCAGCATGTATCACATTTGACCGGGTAAGTGCCAAATCCAATTCTGTCGATTTTAGTGCGGTGACGACGGGAATCGGCGGCTTGGCGCCGCGATTTCCCTCATTTTGACGCGCCAGCATGTCCAATTTGCGGATTCCGTCCGCGGCCCCGTCGCTGGCATGGATCAGGACCTCGACCGTACCTTCCCGAAGCGCGCTTTCGACCTTGCCGAAACCGGCGACGATCTGGCGCGCTTTGGCCGCAATCCCAAGGGCTTCGACCACGCTCCGGACCAGGAGCGCCTCGATCTCGGCGGGAAGCGTCTGAGGGATGCGCAGCTCGCGCTTGAAGGCTTTGGTAAAATGGTGACGCCGAACGGCTTCCGCAACCACCTCGCGCGAGGCGGTGACCCACATGCCGCGTCCGGGCAGCTTGCGCTTGAGATCGGGAACTATGTGCCCTTGGGGCGAGACGACGAAGCGGATCAGCTCGTCGATCGGCCGGACCTCGCGGCTGACCGCACACATCCGCATGGTCGCGGACCTTTCGGTCCGCGGTCCATGGTCGAGTTCGGGGTCAGTATCGGCGAGCATCCGGGTGACATCCTCCTTCGCCCTAAGCCGGCTGATCTTCGGTCGCCTCGGCCTCTTCAGCGGGCTTGGCGAGATCGGCCTCGGTAATCCAGCCGGCCTTGACGCGGGCCTGCATGATCATCGCTTCAGCATCGTCACGCGAGATATCGAGGCCATCGAGCGCACCCGGATATTTGGTCTGTTCGCCGCCTTCCTTGCGCTCGGTCCAGCCGACCAGATCGTCCGTGGCGCAGCCGGCGAGATCGTCGACCGTCTTGATGTCGTTCTCGCCGAACTTCACCAGCATCTTCGAGGTGACGCCGGGCACGTCCTTGACGGCGTCCTCGACCCCGAGCTCCTTGCGCCTGGCCTCGAGCTCGGCTTCCAGCTGTTCGAGATATTCACGGGCGCGGTTCTGGAGCTCCTGCGCGGTCTCCTCGTCGAAACCTTCGATGCCGGCGAGTTCCTTGACGTCCACCATCGCGAGTTCCTCGACCGACGTGAAGCCTTCCGACGCCAGCAATTGGCCGACCACTTCGTCGACATTGAGAGATTCCATGAAGACGCGGGTGGAGTTCTCGAAATCGGCCTGGCGGCGCTCCGATTCCTCCTGCTCGGTCAGGATGTCGATGTCCCAGCCGGTGAGCTGCGAGGCCAGTCGCACATTCTGGCCGCGGCGGCCGATCGCCAGCGAGAGCTGGTTGTTGGTGTCGGGCACGACGACCTCGATGCGCTCGCGGTCTTCGTCGATGACGACCTTGGAGACTTCGGCCGGCGCCAGCGCGTTGACCACGAAGGTCGCGATGTCGGGCGACCAGGGGATGATGTCGATCTTCTCGCCCTGCAATTCGTTCACCACCGCCTGCACGCGCGAACCGCGCATACCGACGCAGGCGCCGACCGGATCGACCGAGGAATCACGGGAAATCACGCCGATTTTCGCGCGCGAGCCTGGATCGCGGGCAACCGCCTTGATCTCGACGATGCCGTCATAGATCTCGGGCACTTCCTGCGCGAACAGTTTTGCCATGAACTGCGGATGGGTGCGGGAGAGGAAGATCTGCGGGCCGCGGGTCTCGCGGCGGACGTCGAAGATGTAGGCGCGGACGCGGTCGCCGTTGCGGAACACTTCGCGCGGTAGCATCTCGTCGCGGCGGATGATGGCCTCGCCGCGGCCGAGATCGACGATGACGCTGCCATATTCGACGCGCTTGACGACGCCGTTGACGATGTCGCCGATGCGGTCCTTGAATTCCATATATTGCCGGTCGCGCTCGGCTTCGCGCACCTTTTGCACGATCACCTGCTTGGCCGACTGCGCGGCGATACGGCCATATTCCAGCGGAGGCAGGGTGTCGGCGATGGTGTCGCCGACCTGGGCACCGGGATTGGCGCGCTGCGCATCCACCAGCGAGATTTGGTTGGAATGGTTTTCGACCGTCTCGACCACCAGCATGTGGCGCGACAGCCGAAGCTCGCCCTTCTTCGGGTCGATCTCGGCGTGAACGTCGGTCTCGCTGCCGTAACGGGCCCGCGCCGCCTTGGCGATGGCATCCTCCATCGCCGCGATGACGATGCCGCGGTCGATCGATTTCTCGCGCGCAACGGCGTCGGCGATCTGAAGCAATTCAAGTCGATTGGCGCTGACTGCCATGGCTAGTCTCCTTCGTCAGGATCGATCTCGCCCCGCCGCGCGCGTTCGGCGGCCAGGCGATGTTTCTTGGTATTGGTCGGAGCCGGCTTTTTCGTCGCGGCCGGCGCCGGCTTCTTGGTCGGTTTGGTGTTCTTGGTCGTTTTTTCGCTGATGCTGGCGTGCGGCGCCGCCGGCGGCTCGAGGCCGAGATTGCGGCGCATCTCGCGTGCCTGGGCCTTGCCGCGGCGCATGGATTCCGCGATCAGCTCGTCGGTCAGCACCAGCCGGGCCTCGGCGATGTCTTCCATCGTCAGGAGAACGTCGGCAGTCTCGCCCGCCTTGACATCGTCGCGATGCAGATGCACGCGGTCGCCTTCGACGGGGCCGATCGTGCCGCGGAACCGCTTTCGGCCCTCATGGGCGACCGCCATCTCGACCTTCACCAGATGGCCGACATAACGCTCGAAATCGGAGCGGCGCACCAGCGGGCGGTCGATCCCCGGTGAGGAGATTTCCAGCCGATAGGCGCGATCGACGGGATCGGCGACGTCGAGCACGGGCGACAGCGCCCGCGAGATCGCCTCGCAATCCTCGATCTGCATGGAACCGTCCGGCCGCTCGGCCATAACCTGCACGGTGCAGCCGGATTCCCCGGAAATACGGATCCGCACCAGGCGGTAGCCCATGCCTTCGAGCACCGGTCCGGCGACCGCGGACACCCGTGCCGCCACGCCCGGCTCGACTACGAGCCTCGGCTCGGCCAGCAATTCGGCATCCGTGGAACCAGGGTTCGGTTCGGTCATGTCAGAGGTCAAGGCGCTCGATATGGTTAAGGCTTGGTTTAAGATCTCAAAGCTCGCTTCGGAACTCTCCCGACAGATCGCCGGGCCGCACATCTTCCACCAAGCCGCGTTCAGGTAATAAAAAAGAGCGGGTCCTTTCGGGCCCACTCTCACTACGCGGATCGTATGAGAAGATGAATTGGCGCTGATATAGCCCTTTCCGTCTTCCCGGACAAGGCCCATGCAGGGCAGGCTGGGCTTTTTGCGCCCTGCCTGCGGCCCCGCGCAACGCTTCCTTCACCTCCGAGGCCTAAATTCCCTGCTTGTGGGGCGGCTTGGACCAAGGGCGCACCCGCGGCGTGCCCCGTACGAGTTTGCGTTTTCATGACCGTTGCCACGTCGCTCATTCCCGGACTGGACGATATCGTCAAACGCGGCGACCCGCGGCGTCGCGGCGAGATCGCGCACGCCATCTCCCAATTGTTCTTTCAGGACGCCGAGAACCTCCGTCCCGATGTCATCGATCTCTTCGACAATCTGCTGATCGATCTCGTCCCGCATGCCGAGCTTGCCTCGCGCGTCGATCTCGCCGAACGCTTCTCACGCCTGAGCAACGCGCCCCGGCATCTCGTGAGTCAGCTCGCGCGCGAAAACGAAATCGCGGTGGCGGGTCCCGTGCTGCGCCATTCCCCCGTGCTCGACGACGATGCTCTCGTCGAGATCGCGCGACTGAAGGGCCAGGGCCATCTGCTGGCGATGAGCGAGCGCCCCACGCTGTCGGCTGTCATCACCGACGTGCTGGTCGAGCGCGGCGATCGCGACGTGGTGCGCCGCGCCGCCGGCAATTCCGGCGCGGAGTTCTCGCCTGGCAGCTATTCCGAGTTGATCAAGCGTGCCGCGCAGGATGGCGTGCTGACGCTCAGGATCGGCCAGCGTAGCGATCTTTCGGGCGAGAACCTGAAACAGCTTCTTGACGGTACGCTCGACGTCATCCGCCGTCGCCTCTCGAGCGTGGTCAATCCCGTGCGCCAGGTCGAGATCAAGCGCGCCATGGCGGCCATCGAGGAAGCCACGCTGCCGCCGGGCCCGCGTCGCGATTTCTCGGGAGCGCAACGTACGATTCTGGCCTTGCATCGCGGGGGCCATCTTGGCGAGAGCGCGCTGTTTGGCTTCGCGAAGGCCCACAAATACGAGGAGGCGATCGCGTCGCTCTCGGCGATGTCCGGCGTCCGTCTCTCTGTCCTCGACCGCCTGATCACGGGTGACCGCTACGATCCAATTCTGGTTCTGGCACGTGTGCTGAATGTCAGCTGGCCGACGGTGCGGGAGCTGATCCTGATGTGGTACGGCCCGAATCGCACGCCAGCCGATGCCGACCTTGAGCAGGCGCGCGCGAACTTTACTCGGCTGATGCCGACGACCGCAGAGCGCGTCGTGAATTTCTGGCGCAACCGGCAGACGATCTAGACCCGCCTGAATCGCAGATACGCCGCCTTGCGGCCTTCGCGCGTGGCCTTTCGGCCGTAGCGCGTCATCGTGTATCCGTCCCACGGCAGGCGAAAATCATCGGCGCGCTCCGCGAGCCAGACAAAGTCCTGCGAACGCGACAGATGCGACAGCGTCCAGGCGCAGTAATCGTCGATGTCGCAGACGAAACGAAATTCGCCGCCGGCTTTCAGCACGCGCGCCATCGCGGCGATGGTCCGGTCCTGCACGAAGCGCCGCTTCCAGTGCCGCCGTTTCGGCCAGGGATCGGGATGGATCAGGTCGATCCGCGACAGCGAAGCCTTCGGCAGCCAGGCCAGGAGCTCGGCGGCATCGCCTGCGAACAGGCGGATGTTGCCGATCTCGGCGGCCTCGATCTGCGCGAGGATCTTCGCCATGCCGTTGACGTAAGGCTCGCAGCCGATGAAGCCGGTTGTGGCGAAGTTTTGCGCTTCTGCCGCAAGATGCTCGCCGCCGCCGAAGCCGATCTCAAGCCGCAAATCGTCGACGGCGGGGCCGAAGAGCTCGCGGGCATCCGCCGGTGCTTCGCGGTCGATGGCGAGCGCAAGGCGCGGCAGCAGATGATCGATCAGCTCGGCTTGGTGCTGCCTGAGCTTGTGGCCCTTGCGGCGTCCGAAGAAGGCGCGCTCGCTGTCCTCGCGATCGGGATCTGATTTGCGCTCACTCATCGTAGCGTCTGGTACAGGCGATGGAGCAGCCGCGCGCGCGGTTCGAGCGACGAGACATAGAGCTGCTCGTAATGGGTGTGCGCGCCCTTGCCGTCGACGCCGAGCCCGTCGAGCGTCGCGGTGTGGGCGGCGGTGAAATTACCGTCCGAGCCGCCGCCGGTGTGAACGTCGAGCAGCTCGAAACCGATCTCCGTGGCAACGGTCTTTGCATGTTCGTACAGCGAGGCGCCTGCATTGCTCTTCTCGTAAGGCGGACGATTGAGCCCGCCCGTGACCTTGACGGTGACGCCATCCGTCTTCGATGTCAGGGCGAGGATCCTGCCGACGAATTCATCCGCGTCCTTGAAGCTCGGCACGCGCAGATCGATTTCGGCATGGGCTTCTTCCGGCGTCACGTTGGGCCGCGTGCCGCCGCGCACCACCCCGACATTGACGGTGACGCCGCGCGCCAGATCGTTCATCGCTTCCAGCGCCAGGATGACATTGGCGAGCTCGCGGATCGCGCTGCGGCCATCCTGGGGCCGCGTGCCGGCATGCGCGGGCACGCCCTTGATGAACACTTCGAATCGCCCGACGCCCTTGCGGCCGGTGACGATCTTGCCACCGTCGCGGGCCGGCTCCGTCACCAGCACGTATTTCGCCTTGCGCCCTTCGGTCTCGATGAGTGCGCGAGAGGTGGGGCTGCCGATCTCCTCGTCGGAGGTGAACAGATGGGTGATGCCGAGCGGCGGGCGATCGGCCGTGGCACAAAGCGCGCGAAAGGCGTGATGGGCGATGTAGGCGCCGCCCTTCATGTCGTAGATGCCGGGACCGAACGCGCTGTCGCCTTCGACCTTGAACGGCAGGCGCTCGATGAATCCCATGGGATGAACGGTATCGAGGTGGCTCAGCACCAGGATGCCGGGCCGGTCCTGGCCCCAGGTCGAGCGCGCCACGAGATGATCGCCGCAGCCGTCGACGCCGGCGATGCGCTCGAGCGTAACAGGGAGATCGCGGTATTGCTCCGCGACCATCGAGACCAGCTTGTTGACCTGTTCAGGTGCGTCCGTTGGCGTCTCGACCTCCACCCAGCGGCGGATGCCATCGAGAATAGTTTGGGAATCGAACCAATTGGAGCTGACCATGAGCGCATCTGTGCCTTTGAATCGCATCATCGAGGAGGACGCGCATCAAAGCGCGGCCGCAAATGACGACATAGGCCAGATTTGACGCAGTCTCAAATCGGATTGAGAGGGCGCGTCAGCGCTTGTCGGGGCCTTCGCGGGCCGCGATCTGCTCGACGAGATCGACGATCGAGCGGCGCATCTTCGAATCCGTGATTCGGGTGAACGCTTTGGTCAAAGCGAGTCCTTCGGAAGTCGCGAGGAAATCCGAGACGTAAGACGGCGATGCGCCTTCTGCGAAGCCGTCCGGCCCCGCCACGCCGCTCGGACCGCCCTCGAACAGGAAGGACACCGGCACCTGGAGAATTTCGGCAATTTGCTGGATGCGGCTCGCGCCGACCCGGTTTGTGCCCTTCTCGTATTTCTGCACTTGTTGGAAAGTCAGGCCCAAAGCTTCACCGAGCTTTTCCTGGCTCATGCCCAACATGATGCGGCGCATCCGCACGCGACTGCCGACATATTTGTCAACAGGGTTGGGCGCTTTCGACATTTCCTCAGCCCTCCAAACATCACCTTCGGCGCAATCAGGAATGCCTCAGGTGTAAGCAACGTCAAAATCAGACCCTGTTATTGGAAAACATTGCGGAGAAATTTAGCAATGCCCACTGTCTTTTGCAGCCGGTGCAGAATGAGGAGGCCGCGTGCAGTCTGTCAACCGTGGGACTACGGTTGTCAAAAGTTATCGGCCGCGGCTGCGTGATCAGGGGCGCCGCTTGGCAACACGTCGGCGGACCGCCAGAAACACGGCGAGCGCAACGAGCATGGCCGCGGGGACATCGCCCACTCGCGCATAGATGGTCGGCGGGATCGCGGCGGGCAGATTTGCATCCAAAACGCCTTCGATTCCGAGACCGAGGCTGGCGACGATGCGTCCCACCGGATCGATCACTGCGGAAACGCCGGTATTGGCGGAGCGAACCAGCGGCAATCCGAGCTCGATCGCGCGCATCCGCGCCTGTTCGAGGTGTTGATAGGGGCCGGTCGAGATTCCGAACCAGCCGTCATTGGTGAGATTTACGATCCAGCCCGGACGCTCATTGCGTCCAGCCACCTCGCCGGGAAAGATTGCTTCGTAGCAGATCAGCGGCAGCGCGGACGGCGCGCCGGGGACCGGCAGCGCATGCCGCACGGTGCCGGGAATGAAGCCACCGCGCACACGCGTGAGTTGCTCGAAACCGAGCTTCTCCATCAGACCCTGGTAGGGAAGAAACTCGCCGAACGGCACCAAATGCAGCTTGTCGTACATAGAGAGCACGCTGCCGTCGTGATCGATCACATAGATCGAATTATAGGCGCGGGTGATCGGCGTGCCCCGCGGCAGGTCGGGCGCGCGGACCGAGCCCGTGATCAGCACCGTGCCCTTGGGCAGAAGCTCCGCGATTTGCGCCATCGCATCGGCTTCGCGAGTGAGGAAGAACGGAAAGGCGGATTCCGGCCAGATCAGGATGGTGGCATCACGCACGCCGGTCGATCGCGGTCCGGAGGCGCGGTCCGACAAGGCCAGATATTTCTTCATCACCTCCGCCTTGGCGGCGTAGTTGAATTTCGCGTCCTGCTGGAGATCCGGCTGCATCAGGCGCAACTTGGTGCCGGCGACCATCGTGGTCGGATGCAGCGACAGGCGGATCGCGCCGAAGATACCCATGACAAGCAGGAGCGCCAGGGCCGCGGCCGGTGCGCGCCACGCCAGGCGGCGATCGGGCGTGCGGTCGATCAGCGCCGCGGGGCTCGCGAAGATCGCAACCGTCAGGAACGTCATGCCCCACAGGCCGATCAGCGACGCCGTTTGTGCCAGCGGCAGCGGCTCGGACAGCGCATAGCCGAACGCGTTCCAGGGAAAGCCGGTCAGCGCATGACCGCGCAGCCATTCGGTGATGGTGAGGCTTGCCGCGAGCGCAAGCACGCGCGTCGCGTTCTTGGTCCAGAGCAGGCGGGCGAGCGCAAAGCCCATTGCTGTGAAGATGGACAGATAGGCCGGCAGGCCCAGCACGGCGAACGGCGTCAGCCAGGCGAATACATCAGCGTCGACGAAGAAGGCGTAGCCGATCCAGTAGAGGCCGGGCACGAAATAGCCGAGTCCGAACCAGTAGCCGGTCAGCGCTGCGGCGGGGACGCCGCGATATCGTCCCGCGCCGGCGCCGTCGATCAGCCAGACCAGCACCGGAAAGGTGATGAAAAGCACCGGGAAGGCGTTGAACGGTGCCAGCGCCAGCACCGAGAGCGCGCCGGCAGCCATCGCGACGAGCGCGCGCTTCCATCCCCAGGTCAGGATGATGGCAAGCGCGATCTGGCGAAATCGCTGGAAAGGGCTCACTGCGGACCGGTCCCGTCGCTTGGCGGCGGGGTGGGGGTGTCGCTGGCCGCCGGCTGGCTGCCATCCGGCGCGGCCTCGCGGCGCCGGCTCTCGCGCTGGGTGCGCGGTGCGGGACGCTCCTTCCGCGTCGAGATCCGCAGTCGCTTGACCCGGCGCGGATCGGCATCGAGCACCTCGATCTCGTAATGGCCGGGGCCCGAGATCACCTCGCCGCGCACCGGCAGGCGCCCGACGAAACTGACGAGATAGCCGCCCAGCGTCTCCACTTCCTCGCCGGCCTCGCCGGTGACGAAATCTTCGCCGATCACGGTGCGGACGTCGTCGAGGCTGGCGCGGGCATCCGCGATGAAGGCGTTGTCGGGCAGCCGCACGATCGAGGGCGGCTCGTCACTGTCATGCTCGTCGTCGATCTCGCCGACGATCTGCTCGACGATGTCCTCGAGCGAGACCAGCCCGTCGCTGCCGCCATATTCGTCGACCACCAGCGCCAGATGGATGCGAGTGGCCTGCATCTGCGCGAGCAGGTCGATCGCCCGCATCGACGGCGGCACGTAGAGCAGCTTGCGGATGATGCGCGCTTCCTCGAGCGGCAGCGCGAGATCGACCGTACGCAGATCGAGCCCGGCCGGCAGCGGTTTCTTGCGCTTGGTTTTCGTGACCCCCGACACGCGCGCACGCGCGGTCATGAAGGCAAGCAGATCGCGGATATGGACGATGCCGACGGGATCGTCGAGCGTCTCGTTGTAGACCACAAGGCGCGAATGGCCGGCGCTCTCGAAGCGGTCCATCAACTCGCCGAGCGGGATGTCGCGCTTCACCGCGATGATGTCGGCGCGATGCACCATGACATCGGCGATGCGACGCTCGTGCAGGCCGAGGATGTTGCGCAGCATGGTGCGCTCGACCGTCGAGAAGCCGGTGTCGTCGGGCGTCGTGGCGTCGAGCACGACCTGGAGGTCGTCGCGTACCGAACCCGCCTTCCAGCCGAACAGGCTGCGAATGGCACGCAGCAGCCAGCCTTCCGCGGTCGGGCGCATCACCTCGCCTGAGGTCACCACGACCGGTAAATTGGCCGTGTGGCGCGGATTGTCGTGAATCGGGTCCGAATCCGGCATCTCAATGCGTCCCTGGGCGGTCGGCATAGGGGTCGGGAATGCCGAGATGAGCCAGGATCTCTCGTTCGAGCGCTTCCATTTCCTCGGCGTCGTCTTCGTTTTCGTGGTCGTAGCCGACCAGATGCAGGAAACCGTGCACGGCGAGATGGCTCAAATGATGATCGAACGGCTTTTGTTCCTCGTCCGCCTCACGCCGCATGGTCTCGTAGGCGATCGCGATGTCGCCGAGCATGCGCGGCGCATCGCCCGGTTTCCATTCGCCTTCCGGCTGCAGCGCGGGAAACGACAGCACGTTGGTCGGCTTGTCGATGCCGCGCCAGTTGCTGTTCAGCGTGCGGATGCCGGCATCATCGGTCAGCATCACCGCCACTTCCGCCTCCGCAACGTCTTCGTCGACATTCTCGGCGGCGGCCGCCACGGCGCGCTGGATCACGGCTTCGGATTCGGGCTCCCGCTGCCAGCAATCGGCGACGACGAGGACCTCGGTGATGGGAAGATTGGGGTGTGACATTGTCCTTGTTCCGAACGAAGGGGCGCCGTGTCCGCGCCCATATGGTCCGGTTGCTGCCTCGTCAGGATTTACCGGCGGCCGGCCGCTGCGGCGCCCCTTCGTAGGCGGAGACGATCCGCGCCACGAGCTCGTGGCGGATCACGTCTTCGGCCTTGAAATGAACTTGCGCAATGCCTTCGACGCCGCTCAGCAGGCGCGTCGCTTCGGCGAGGCCCGAGGTCTGGCCGTTCGGCAAATCGATCTGCGAGGGATCGCCTGTCACGATCATGCGGCTATTCTCGCCGAGGCGGGTCAAAAACATCTTCATCTGCATCGACGTGGTGTTCTGCGCCTCGTCCAGGATGATGGCCGCGTTGGTCAGCGTGCGGCCGCGCATGAAGGCGAGCGGCGCGATCTCGATCTCGCCGGTCTGCAGCGCGCGCTCGACGATGCGCGCGTCCATCAGGTCATAGAGCGCGTCGTAGATCGGGCGAAGATAAGGATCGACCTTCTCGCGGAGATCGCCGGGCAAAAAGCCGAGCCGCTCGCCGGCTTCCACCGCCGGGCGGGACAGGATGATCTTGTCGACTTCCTTGCGCTCGAACAGTTGCGCGGCATGCGCGACCGCGAGCCAGGTCTTGCCGGTGCCGGCGGGGCCGATGCCGAACACCAGCTCGTGGCGCTTCAGCGCGCGGATGTAGGAATCCTGCGCCGCCGTGCGCGCGCGCACCGGGCGCTTGCGCAAATTGATGCTGTCGAAGGTGGATTTGGCTGACTTGGCGTCGAACTCGAACAGCGAGCCCTGCGCGATCACGGCACGGATCGCGCCCTCGACCTCGCCCTGGTCGAGGTCCTGTCCCTTCACGGCCTGGGCGTAGAGCGTCTCCAGCACGCGGCGCGCGGCATCGCAGCCGTCACGCGAGCCGCCGATGGTGATGTGATTGCCCTTGGAATCGACGACGACACCGAGCCGCCGTTCGATCTGTGCCAGATGCTGGCCGTAAGGGCCGACCAACGCGGATGCGGCGCGGTTGTCGTCGAAGTCGATGACGACCTGGGTCTCGGGCGGAACCTGCATGTCGCGGTCAAATTTGCGGCTGGGAGCGATGGAAGAAGACGAATCCGATGCGCTTTTGGGCAAGGGTTCAGGCTCCAGTGGCGATGGGCGATAAAGCGGGCTCGTGCGCCATGGCGAGCTCGCCGAGGAAGCTGTAGCGTTCGAGGCTGTCGATCCGGACCGGCAGGATTTGTCCGATGATGTCGGGCGAGGCCATCACATGCGCGGGCTGGAGGAAGGCGGTCCGGCCGACGATCTGGCCATCCCTGCGGGCCGGACGCTCGAACAGCACATCGACGGTTGAGCCAATCGCAGCCTTGTTGAAGGCCGATTGCTGGCTGTCGATCAGTTCCTGGAGCCGCTCCAATCGCTGGTCCATCTCGGAGGGGGACACCGTCTCCTGCATATCCGCGGCCGGCGTTCCCGGCCGGGCGGAGTATTTGAACGAATACGCAGCAGCGTAGCCGATTTGCGTGACAAGCGCGAGGGTCGCGAGAAAATCTTGCTCGCTCTCGCCCGGGAAGCCGACGATGAAATCTGATGAGAAAGCAATGTCTTGGCGTGCGGACCGGAAACGGTCGATGACATCAAGATAATCATCGGCGGTATGTTTCCGGTTCATGGCGGCCAAAATCCGGTCCGAGCCCGACTGCACCGGCAGGTGCACGAAGGGCATCAGCGCGCCGAGATCGCGATGGGCTGCAATCAGACTGTCATCGACATCGCGAGGATGGCTGGTCGAATAGCGCAGCCGCGCGATGCCCGGGAGTGCCGCGAGGTGCTCCAGCAGCCTGCCGAGCGGCCAGCTTTTTCCGTCCGGTCCCTCGCCGTGATAGGCGTTGACGTTCTGTCCGATCAGCGTGAGCTCGCGTACGCCGTTCTCAGTGAGCCGCTTTACGTCATCGACGATCTTTGCCACCGGCCGCGAGACTTCCGAACCACGCGTGTAAGGCACGACGCAGAAGGTGCAGAACTTGTCGCAGCCTTCCTGCACCGTGACGAAAGCGGAAATGCCGCGGGCGCGGATCGCGCCGGGCTTGGGCTGCGCGAGGAAGCCGAACTTGTCCTCCGCAGGGAATTCGGTCTCGACGGCGCGGCCTTCATTGCCGGCGCGCTTCAAGAGCTGCGGCAAATGATGATAGCTCTGCGGTCCCACCACGACGTCGACCGCGGGCGCACGGCGCACGATCTCCTCGCCTTCGGCCTGTGCCACGCAGCCCGCGACCGCGATCTGCATGGTGCGCCCATCGCGCGCGGCGGCGTCCTTGGCGACGCGCAGGCGGCCGAGCTCCGAATAGACCTTTTCCGAGGCCTTCTCGCGGATATGGCAGGTATTGAGGATGACGAGGTCGGCGTCGTCAGCGCTGGCCGTCTCCACGAATCCTTCCGGGGCCAGCGTGTCCACCATGCGCTGGGCATCGTAGACGTTCATCTGGCAGCCATATGATTTGATGTGCAGCTTGCGCGGCGGCGTCATGGAACCCGGAAATGAGGTGGGAGGACCGCCCTCAGATATAGGCTGGGGCTGCGGAAATCCAGCGATTGGGGTCTTTTTGGTCGCATTCCGGGGCGCGGCGCAGTCGCGAACCCGGAATCCAGAGGTTTTGGCACGAGATTCCGAGTTCGATGCTGGCGCATCGCCCCGGAATGACGCCGAGAGGAGGGATTCAACTCGCCAGGCTGTCCGCCGCGACCCGCCGGACCAGCTCCGGCAATTGCCGCATATCGTCGAACGTCAATCCGGCCCCGGCGGCCCGTAGTCTTTCAGCGTGGCCTGGCGGGCAATGGCTGCCACCGTGAAAGCCCAGCACGGTCATCCCGGCGGCATGCGCGCCGGTCACCCCGGGGACGCTGTCCTCGATTACGAGGCACCGCTCCGGCGCGACTTTCATCTGCGCGGCGGCGAACAGAAAAAGATCGGGCGCGGGCTTGCCGCGCGCGACCTGGCTCGCGGAAAAGATGTTCGGAGCGAGCAGATCGTAGAGACCGGCGCAGGTCAGGCCGTGGTGGATCTTCTCCGGCGTGCCGCTCGACGCAACGCATTTGGGCAAATCGATTGCGCCGATCGCTGCGGCCACATGGGTGATCGGCTGCAAATCGCTGGCATAAAATTGCAGCGTCGCCGCATTCACCTGGCTTTCGAGATCATCGGGAAGATTGCGGCCGATCTCCTGTTCGACCATTCGCCGCGCATCTTTCTCGGATACGCCGAGAAAGCGGACCAGCACCTGCTCCGATGTGATCGGATAGCCGTGCCGGGACAGCACATCCGCATGCGCGCGACAGGAGATCACCTCGCTGTCCACGAGCACGCCGTCGCAATCGAAGATGACGAGATCGATCGCCACTTAACTTGTGGGTTTGTCGTCGTCGAGCGGGACGCAATAGAGTTCGAGCCGATGGTCGACCAGCTTGTAACCGAGCTTGCGCGCGATCTCCGCCTGGAGCTTCTCGATCTCCTCGGAGGTGAACTCGATCACCTTGCCGTCGCGCAGGTTGATGAGGTGGTCGTGATGGCTGTCGCGCATCTGCTCGTAGCGCGCGCGGCCTTCGCGGAAATCATGGCGCTCGATGATGCCCGCATCCTCGAACAGTTTGACGGTACGATACACCGTCGAGATCGAGATCTTGTCGTCGACCGCGACACAGCGGCGGTACAGTTCCTCGACGTCGGGATGATCGACCGCCTCCGCGAGCACGCGGGCGATGACACGGCGCTGCTCGGTCATGCGCATGCCGGTGGCGGCACAGCGCGCCTCGATGCCGGACGCCTTGGAAGCGGGGGAAGGTTTAAGACCAGTCATGTAATGTCCGCCTGACGGGGCGCTTTCTGCCATCAATGTTACGACAAGTCACGTCGCATCAGAAGTGCGTTCAATTGTTCCCCGTTCGGCTGCTTATAGTAGCGTTCGCGGCGTCCGACCACCATGAATCCGGTTCTGTCGTAGAGCCGCCGTGCCGGCTGGTTATTTTCCTCGACCTCCAGAAATATTGTGCGCACGCCGCGTCCTGCCAGATGGCCGAGATGGGTCATCAGCAGCGTGCGAGAGAGGCCGCGGCCGCGATGGGCCTGGTCGACCGCGATCGAGAGGATCTCCGCTTCGTCCGCACCGATCCGCGACACCGCGAAGCCCACGGTGTTGCGGCCCAGGCGCAACCGGTGCACCAGCGTGTTGCGCTCGCTGAGCATGCTCTCGAACTCGCCTTCGCCCCAACCGCGCGCGAAGGAGGCGCCGTGGAGCTGCGCGAGCCGTGCGACGTCGCGCGCGACAGCCGGCTCGACGACGGGCGTGCCGCCGCGCCACCATTCCGAGAACCAATTCATCATGAGATTGCGGCTTGCGCTGCAAGCGGCAGTTGTGCGGGCGGCTTTGCGTCGGGCGCCCGCAGATAGAACGGCCGCGCCGGATTTGTCGCGGGATCGGCGGCGGCGCCAAGCCATGCGACCCAGCCGATGTCGGGCGCGGGCTGCGCGTCGACCGCGACCGGCTGCGGCATATCTTTCGGCCAGCGCTCAGCGAGGATCTTCGCGGCATTGCCGACCAGATGCGGCGCGCCGAATTGCGAAGCCGCGATCGCTTCGTCGATGGGAGCGACGCCCGGCGGCACCAGCTGACTGCCGTCACCGGCCACGATCTGGAAATAGACGTGGTCGTGCCGCGCGTCGATCGCCGAGATCACCGGTGCCGCTCCGCTCAGGCCGACGACGGCGGCGGCATAGGCCGACAAGGTGGTCAGGCCGACGGCGGGCCGCTTCGCAGCAAGCGCAAGGCCGCGGGCCGCCGAAATGCCGACGCGCAGGCCGGTGAAACTTCCGGGGCCCATGGTGACCGCGATGCGGTCGAGCGCGGTGAAGGCGAGATTGGCTGACTGCATCACGCGCGCGATCATCGGCATCAGCGCTTCGGCGTGGCCGCGCTTCATCAGAAGCTGCTCCTGCGCGAGGAGCTGGCCGGAATCGGTGTCGAGAACGGCAACCGCGCACGCTTCCAGCGCGGTATCGATGGCAAGGATCAGCATGGAACGATCATAGCATCATCCCGGTCGTCATGGCCGGGCTTGACCCGGCCATCCACGACTTTGCGGCCCCAGCCTACATCGGCCGGACTTCGACCACGTCGGGGACGAAGTGCTTGAGCAGGTTCTGGATGCCGTGCTGGAGCGTCGCGGTCGACGACGGGCAGCCGGCGCAGGAGCCCTTCATGTTGAGATAGACGATACCGTCCTTGAAGCCGCGGAAAGTGATGTCGCCGCCGTCATTGGCGACCGCCGGGCGCACGCGGGTCTCGATCAGATCCTTGATCATGTCGACCGTCTCGGCATCGGCCTCGTCGAAGAACTCGTCCTCGTCGTCGAGATCGGCATCGCTCGCGGCCGCACCGTCGGCGAGCAGCGGCGCGCCGGACATATAGTGCTCCATGATGGCGCCGAGGATCGCGGGCTTGAGCTGTTGCCATTCACCGTTCGCCTTGGTCACGGTGATGAAATCCGATCCGTAGAACACGCCGGTGACGCCGGGGACTTCGAACAGTTTTTCGGCAAGCGGCGAGCGTGCGGCCGATTCGCGGTTGGCAAATTCCATCGGTCCGCCGTCGACCACGACGCGGCCGGGAATGAACTTCAGCGTGGCGGGATTGGGAGTGGCTTCGGTTTGAATGAACATGGTTTTCTCCAGACGTCGCCGGTTCAAGGCCGGCGCGTGCTCTATCCACTAGCAGATGGCGACGGCGAACGCACGGTCAAGGGGTTGGGAGCGTGTTTCGTTGCTATATCAGCAGGTTAGGGTGCATAAACTCCCGCGGCGTCACGGGCATGACGAGCGCCTGGGTTACGACAGCGAATCCACGCTCTGGTCGCTCAGCGCACCGGAAATGACCGTCACCGGCACCGGGAACGTGCCCAGCGCGTGCGCGAGCAGGTTGACCAACGGCCCCGGGCCTTCCGCGCCCGGGTTCGCGGCGAGCACCAGCATGGCGATGTCGGGGTCCTCGTCGATCACCGCCAGCAGCTGTTCCATGGCGGCGCCTTCACGGATCACCCGTTCCGGCGTGATCGCGGCGATGCCGTTGGCCCGGCCGGCGGCACGGTCGAGCGCGGCTTCTGCCGCCTCCTGCGCTTCGGCGCGCATGATGTCGGCGACCCCCAGCCATTCCTGGCTCTGCTGTTCGGGCTCGATGATGCGGAGCATCACCACGCCGCCGCCGGCGCGCATCGCCCAGCGGCTGGCGTAATAGACCGCGCGGTCCCATTCGGCGGTGTCGTCGACGATGACGAGGCATTTGGGCTTGTGACCCGGCTCGAAGCAAAGTCGCTTGCTGGTCATGCATGTCCCGGAATGTGCACGACCTGCATGCTGCCACACTCCCTCTCGCTTTGGGAGGGGGAAGCGGCCGGCGTCGTGGCGCCGGCCAAGTTTCGCGAACGCGCCTTAACGTGGGCGAATGAAGCCGACGATGTCCTTCGAGAGCTTCATGGTTTCGTCGGCGATGGCGCGGGCCCGGTCGGCACCATCATTCAAAATCGCGTCGATATGGTCGGGATCGGCGACGAGACGCTTCATCTCGCCGGCGATTGGCGCGAGTTTCGTCACGCACAGCTCCGCCAGCGCGTTCTTGAAGCTGGAGAACTGGCCGCCGCCGAACTCGCGCAGCACGTCGGCCTTGGCGCGGCCCGAGAGCGCGGCAAAGATGCCGACGAGATTATCGGCCTCGGGGCGACCTTCCAGGCCCTTTTCCTCAGACGGCAGCGGTTCCGGATCAGTCTTCGCCTTGCGGATCTTCTGCGCGATGGTGTCGGCATCGTCGGTCAGGTTGATGCGCGAATTGTCGGAAGCATCCGACTTCGACATCTTCTTGGTGCCGTCGCGCAAGCTCATCACGCGCGTCGCCGGGCCCGTGATCAAGGGTTCCGGCAGCGGGAAGAACAGACCGTCATTGGCGCCCTGCGCGCGGATGGAATCGCCGAAATCATTGTTGAACTTCTGCGCGATGTCGCGCGAGAGCTCGAGATGCTGCTTCTGGTCCTCGCCGACCGGAACGTGGGTGGCGCGATACAGCAGGATGTCGGCGGCCATCAGCACGGGATAGTCGAAGATCCCGACCGAGGCGTTCTCGCGGTCCTTGCCGGCCTTCTCCTTGAACTGGGTCATGCGATTCAGCCAACCCATGCGCGCGACGCAGTTGAAGATCCAGGCGAGCTCGGCATGGCCCGAGACCTGGCTTTGGTTGAACACGATGTGCTTCTTGGGATCGATGCCGCTGGCAATGAACGCCGCAGTCACCTCGCGGGTGTTGCGCGCGAGCTCGGCCGGGCCGCCCCAGACGTCCATGCCCATCGTGATCGCGTGCATGTCGACGACGCAATAGATGCAGTTGTGGGTTTCCTGCATCTTCACGAAGTTGACGATCGCGCCGAGATAGTTGCCGAGGTGCAGATTGCCCGTCGGCTGGACGCCCGAAAAAACCCGTTCAACGAATGGCATGGTTAGCTGTCCTGGCAAGCTTTCCTGGAGATAATCGGGCGTCGTTTCCAACAGCGGCGCTGCCCCGTCAAGGGGATTTCGCTGACCTCAGGCGCCGGGATCGGGCTGGGCGGGGCGCTTCAAGGCAGCGGCCGCCTCGCGCCAGGACGCGACGCCGAGGATTTGCAGGAGCAAGCCATAGACGACGATTCCGGCGGCGATCTGTGATCCCAGCGCAATGAAGCGGATCAGCCCATGGGCCTGTGAAGGCAAGAGGCCCGCGGTCAGCCATAGCAGGCCGCCCATGACGAGCGCGGCGAGCACGATTCGCGGCAGCCGGTTGCGGGCGGCGGCATCGACCGAGAAGCCGAATTCACGCGTGCCTTTCCGAAGCAGCGAGATCGCGCTGCTCCAGGCGCCGGCGGCAATGCTGGCAGCGATCCCGCTTGCGCCGAAGAAGTGACCGAGCAGGACTGCGAGCGCGACCGCGACCACGAACCCTTTGACGGTCGCCAGCAGCGGCGTCATCGTGTCGCTGCGGGCAAAATAGGCCGGCGACAGCGCCTTGATCAGCACATGAGCCGGCAGGCCCAGCGCCAGCCACATCAGGGCGCGCGCCGTGGCCGCGCTGTCCTCCGCGCCAAAGGCGCCGTGTTCGAATAGCAGCCGCACGATCGGCTCGGCCAGCACGATCAGGCCGAGCGCCGCCGGCAATGCCAGCCCGGTCGCGAGTTCCAGCGCGCGCGATTCCGCATGCGCAACCGCATCACGGTCGCCGTTCCTCACCGCGCGCGTCAGCTCCGGCACCAGCACCGTACCCATGGCGACGCCGACGATGCCAAGCGGCAGCTCGATCAGGCGGTTGGCGAAATAGAGCCAGGAGACCGCGGCGGGCGTGGCGGAGGCGATGATCGCACCGGCCACCATCAGCCATTGCGGGCCGGAGCTCGCGATCATGCCCGGGATCGCCTTGGCGAAGAAGCCGCGCATGTCCTTGTCGAAGCTCACGCGCAGCGGTGCCGCCAGACGCGCACTTCGCTGCGACAGCAGCATCAGCAGCTGCAACAGGCCGGCGATGCCGACGGTGGCCGCCAGCATCCACGCGGCAAAGACGGCATCGACGTGCCAGACAAGCAGCAGCGTGATCGCGGCGATCAAGGCGATGTTGAACAGCAGCGGTGAGAACGCGGTGAGTGCGAAGCGCCCCTGCGCGTTGAGCAGGCCCATCAGTACCGTGACGGGTCCCGCGAAGGCGAGATAGGGCAGCATCAGCCGCGCATTCTGGACGGCGAGATCGAGCGATGCGCTGCCGACGAAGCCCGGCGCGATGATCATGATGATCAGCGGCATCAGAAGTGCAATTACGACCGAGATTGCGATCAGGCCCGCGCTCACCGTGCCGAGCACGCGTCCCGCGAACGCCGCCGCAGCCGCCTCGCCTTCGCTGTCACGAACGCGCAGCCAGGCCGGGATCAACGCCGCATTCAAGGCCCCCTCGCTGAGCAGGCGCCGCACCACATTGACGAGCTGAAATGCCGCCAGAAACGCGTCCGCCACGGCGCCGGTGCCGAGCAGCGCCGCGATCAGGGAATCGCGTGCAAAGCCCAGCAGCCGTGAAGCCAGTGTCCCCGTCGAGACGGTCAGGAAGGAGCGGATCATCGGAACTGCATAATACCGTTGCTTGCCCGCGGAGGGCCGGCCGTGATAGGCCGCGAGCCAGATTTCAGACCGACAGGAAGCGGATTTCCGCGGGTATCGCAATCCGCCAAACAGGATCAAGGTGAATGGCTGACGTGAAATATGACGTTCTCGGCATCGGCAACGCGCTGTTCGACGTGCTGGTCAAGACCGATGAAGCCTTTCTGGGCAAGCACGGCATGACCAAGGGCAGCATGTCCCTGATCGACGAGGCGCGGGCCGCCGCCATCTACAAGGACATGGGCCCGGCGACGGAAGTTTCCGGCGGTTCGGCTGCCAACACCATCGTCGGCATCGGCAGCCTTGGCGCGCGTGCCGCCTATGTCGGCAAGGTCAAGGACGACCAGATCGGCAAGCTCTACGTCCACGACATCCGCGCGGCCGGCGTCGCCTTCAACACGCCCGCGGCGAAGGACGGCCCTGCGACCGGCTGCTCCTACATCCTGGTGACCGATGACGGCGAGCGCACCATGAACACCTATCTCGGCGCCGCGCAGGATTTGTCGCCCGCCGACATCGACCCGGCCGAGATCGCCGCGGCCGGCATCGTCTACCTCGAGGGCTATCTCTGGGACCCCAAGAACGCCAAGGACGCCTTCGTCAAGGCGGCCAAGATCGCCCATGATGCCAGGCGCAAGGTGGCGCTGACATTATCGGATTCCTTCTGCGTCGATCGTTATCGCGACGAATTCCTGGGGCTGATGCGCAACGGCACCGTCGATATCGTGTTCGCCAACGAGTCCGAGCTGCATTCGCTCTACCAGACCTCGGACTTCGACACGGCGCTCAAGCAATTGCGCAACGACGTCAATCTCGGCGTGGTCACCCGCAGCGAAAAGGGCTGCATGGTGGTTTCGGCTGAAGACGCCGTCGCAGCGCCGGCGTCTCCGATCGCGAAACTCGTGGACACCACCGGCGCCGGCGACCTCTTCGCTGCCGGCTTCCTGTTCGGTCTGGCGCGCAACCTGCCCTACAAGCAGTGCGGCGAGCTCGGCGCGCTCGCGGCCGCCGAAGTGATTCAGCACATCGGCGCGCGTCCGCAGGTGTCGCTGAAGGAGCTGGCTGAGCAGCGCGGGTTGACGGTTTAAGGTGGACTCTCTCTCTCACCCGTCATTGCGAGGAGCGCAGCGACGAAGCAATCCAGACTGCCTCTGCGGAAAGATTCTGGATTGCTTCGCTGCGCTCGCAATGACGATTGAGTTGGCAACCTACGCAGTCTTCGCGGCCTTCAGTCCAAGCCGTTGCTCCACCTCGTCGCGCATCAGGAATTTCTGGATCTTTCCGGTCACGGTCATCGGAAACTCGTCGACGAATTCCACGTATCGCGGAATCTTGTTGTGGGCGATCTGGCCGTCGCAGAAGGCGCGCACCTCTTCCATCGTCAGCGTCTCGCCGGACCTGACCCGGATCCAGGCGCAGAGCTCCTCGCCATAGCGGGTATCCGCAACGCCGAAGATCTGCACGTCCTGAATCTTGGGGTGCCGATAGAGAAATTCCTCGATCTCGCGTGGATAGAGGTTCTCGCCGCCGCGGATCACCATGTCCTTGATGCGGCCGACGATGTTGCAATAACCCTCGTCGTCGATGATGGCGATGTCGCCGGTATGCATCCAGCCATTGGCGTCGAGCACATCCGCGGTCTTCTCCGGCTCCTCCCAATAGCCCAGCATCACGCTGTAGCCACGGGTGCAGAGCTCGCCCCGTTCGCCGCGCTTGACGATCTTGCCGTCGAGATCGACGACCTTGACCTCGACATGCGGATGGATTCGCCCGACCGTCGAGACGCGGCGATCGAGCGGATCGTCGACGGCGCTCTGGAAGCTGACCGGGCTCGTCTCGGTCATGCCATAGGCGATCGTGACCTCGCCCATGTTCATCTCGCTATTGACGCGCTTCATCACCTCGATCGGGCAGGGTGCACCGGCCATGATGCCGGTGCGCAACGATGTCAGATTGAAGTTCGAGAATTCGCTGTGGTCGAGTTCGGCGATGAACATCGTCGGCACACCGTACAGCGCGGTGCATTTTTCCTGCTCGATCGTCCGCAGCGTCGCGAGCGGATCAAACCCCTCGCCGGGATAGACCATGGTCGCGCCGAGCGTGACGGAGGCGAGATTGCCCATCACCATGCCGAAGCAATGATAGAGCGGCACCGGAATGCAGATGCGGTCCGCTTCGGTCAGGCGCATGGCGCGGCCGACGAAATAGCCGTTGTTGAGAATGTTGTGATGGGTCAGCGTCACGCCCTTGGGCGATCCCGTCGTTCCACTGGTGAACTGGACGTTGACGGCATCGTCGAATTGCAGGGAGGCACCGAGCGCGGCGAGCTGCTCACGGTGCGGGGGTCCGGCCATGCCGGCGACCTCGTCGAACGGAATCGTGCCCGGACAGGCGGGGCCGCCGATCTGGATCACGATGCGCAAGTCCGGCAGCCGCGCGGCGCGCAATTGCCCGGGCTTGGCGGTCGCAAGCTCCGGCAACAGCGTGTTGAGCATGTCCATGTAGTTGCTGGTCTTGAACGCCGTCGCGGTGACGATGGCGCTGCATCCGACCTTGTGAAGCGCGAATTCCAGCTCGCTCAGCCGGTAGGCCGGATTGATCGTCACCAGGATAAGGCCGGCCTTGGCGGCGGCGAATTGTGTCAGCGTCCATTCCGGCCGGTTCAGCGACCAGATGCCGATCCGTTCGCCGCGTTCGAGACCGAGCGCGACAAAGCCGGCGGCGAGCGCGTCGACCCGCTCGGCAAACTCCCTCCATGTCCACCTCACGCCGTGGCTGGGCGAGACCAGCGCCTCGCGATCGCTCCAGCGTCGCGCGGCCTGATCGAGGCTGCGCCCAATGGTGTCGCCGAGCAGCGGCGTGTCGGAGATGCCGCAAACGTAACTGTCGGCTTTGTCTGCCAAGATCATGTCCTCCAGTCAGGTGCGTGACGGCCGGGACAACAAGCCCGGCCGTGACGCGTCGAGTCAGGCGCGCCTCACGCCGCCTTCTGCCCGCTGCCGGCATCGAGCCCGGCATAGACGCCGCGCTCGAAGCCGGCAAAAGCCTCGAGACACTTTGCGTCGGCGAACGGCAGCAGCTGCATCAGGATCACGCCGGTGACGTCGCGCGCCGGGTCGATCCAGTAATAGGTGTTGGCGAGGCCCGCCCAGGCGAGGCTGCCCGCGCTGCGGCCCTCAGCCGTTTTGGCGGTGTTGATCATGAAGCTGAGGCCCCACTTCTTCACCTGCTCCGGATAGAGGTCGACGTCGTTGGTGTACATCGGCGCCGCCGTGGTCATCTTGCCCATGGCGAGATCGCCGATGTGGTTCTGCCCCATCGTCGCGATGGTCTCGGCCTTCAGCACCTGATTGCCGTTGCCGCGGCCCTTGTTGAGGATCATCTGGGTAAACCTGATATAATCGGCCGCGGTCGAATAAAGGCCGCCGCCACCCATATGGAATTCCGGCTCCTGTTCGAGCTCGAACGGGATCGCGGCGAGCTGGCCATCCTCGCCACGCGCATGCATGCCGACCAGGCGCTTGCGCATGTCGGCGGTGATCTTGAAAGCGGTATCGCTCATGCCGAGCGGTGCGAACAGATTGTCGCGCAGATAGGCATCGAGGCGCTTGCCGCTGACGGCTTCCACCGCCTTGCCGACGAAATCGATATTGGTGCCGTATTCCCAGCGCGTGCCGGGGTCGGTCATAATAGGCGTCTTCAATGCCGCGTTCTGGCAGGTGGTGATGGCGGGGATGCCGTTCTTGTCCAGATAGACCGCGAGATCGCCGTTCCACATGTTGTAGCAGAAGCCTGCCGTGTGGGTCATGAGCTGGCGCAGCGTGATCGGCCCCTTGGCCGGCCGCAGCTTGGCCTCGCCCTTGGCGTCAAAGCCTTCGAGCACCTGCGGCTTGGCGAGATCAGGCAACACCTCGCCGATCGGCGCATCCAGCGACAGCTTGCCCTGTTCGACAAGCTGCATCGCGCCCGCTGATGTCACCGCCTTCGTCATCGATGCGATCCAGAACACGCTGTCGGCGGTCATCGCATCCGGCTTGGACAGGTCGCGTTTGCCGAACGCGCCCTGATACAGCACGTCGGTACCGCTGGCAGCAATGGCGACGACGCCGGGAATCTCTCCGGCTTCGCTCTTCTGGCGCAGAATCTGATCGATCTCAGCTTTGCCTTGCATACGCGTTTCCTCCGGTTTGATTATTGTTGGAAGCGATCGATTGTCCTCCCGCGTCCGCCGCCCGGCAAGCACATCCGCGTACCTGCCGCGGTCGCGATGTCGTGACTTGACGGTCCGTCACCCACGCAGGACGACAATAGGCCGAACCGCAACACGCAGTCACAATCTTCGGTGGATGTCCGCAACCAGCCGTGCCCTTGGATGGGCCTGGGCGAAATGTTTCGAAAGTTTTCGAGCACTTGAAACATTTTGTGAGTTGTGGCGTTCAGCACCGGGCCCAATCGCGGGCAAACGTTAAGACTTGATGCAAATTTGGCGGCCGCCCACCGGCCGCCAGGGGGACCTCAGATGATTTCGACCTGGAGCGAATGGAAGCGCTATCCCCGTGCCGGACGGGGCGAAAACCTGGAAGCGCCGATCGCGCCTGGGATCTATGAGGTCCGCATCGCCGGCACCGGTGCGCTCTATTCGTTCGGCGCGGTCGACAATCTGGCGCAGGCGCTTGCGCTGCTGCCGGTCGGCTCGAAGTCCTGGTTCGGCCGCCGCAACGCGTCCGACGTCCCCGATCTCGAATACCGGACCTGCGCGACCTCCTCCAAGGCCGACGCCAAGGCGGCCGCCGAGCGCATGATCGGGCGGCGCGAGACCTATCTGAGCGGCGCGGCGTAAGGACGCGCCGCTCCTAGCCTGGCTCCCAGCAGATGTGCGTTGCGGGACGGTGCATTGCGCGCCGCTTCTCCCTATATTCCGGCCGAACCGGAACAGCCCGCAAAACGCCCCGCAGGAGCAACGCCATGACCCCGTCCGCCGCCGCACGTGCCCAGCACGCCACGTCCAATTTGCGCGACCGGTTGAAGGACCCGTCGCTGCTGAAGGAGGCCTGCTACATCGACGGCGCCTGGGTCGGCTCGCCGGTCTTCGCGGTCAACAATCCCGCCACCGGCGTCGAGCTTGCAAAGGTTCCGCAGCTCTCCGCGGATGATGCCACCAGGGCCGTCGAAGCAGCCGAACGCGCCTTCCCGGGCTGGGCCAAGCACACCGCCAAGCAGCGCTCCAATATCTTGCGCAAATGGTTCGAGCTGATCATCGCCAATCGCGAGGATCTCGCGCTGATCCTCACCTCTGAGCAGGGCAAGCCGCTCAGTGAAGCGCTCGGCGAGGTCGACATCGGCGGCGCCTATGTCGAATTTTTCGCCGAGGAAGCCCGCCGCGTCTATGGCGAGACCATTCCGACGCAGCGGCCGGATGCGCGCTTGCTCGCGATCAAGCAGCCGATCGGCGTCTGCGGCGCGATCACGCCGTGGAATTTCCCGAACTCGATGATCACACGAAAGGTTTCGCCGGCGCTTGCGGCCGGCTGCACCGTGGTGCTCAAGCCCGCCAATGAAACGCCGCTGTCGGCGCTGGCGCTTGCCGCGCTCGCGGAGAAAGCCGGCGTGCCCAAGGGGGTGTTCAACATCATCACCGGCGATGCCGCGCCGATCGGCAAGGTGCTGTGCGAGCATCCGGCCGTGCGTTTCGTCGGCTTCACCGGCTCGACTGCGGTCGGCAAGATTCTCTACCGGCAGGCCTCCGTCGGCGTGAAGCGGCTCGGCCTCGAGCTCGGCGGCAACGCGCCGTTCATCGTGTTCGACGACGCCGATATCGATGCGGCGGTCGAAGGCGCCATCGTCTCGAAATACCGTAACATGGGCCAGACCTGCGTCTGCGCCAACCGCATCTACGCCCAGGACAAGATCTACGACGAGTTCGTGCAGAAGCTGTCGAAGAAGGTCGCGGCGATGAAGATCGGCGACGGTACGGAAACCGGCGTCACGCAAGGCCCGCTGATCAATTTGAAAGCGGTCGACAAGGTCGAGCGCCACATTGCGGACGCCGTGAAGCGCGGCGCCAAGGTCGTCACCGGCGGCAAGCGCAGCGAGCTCGGACGCTCGTTCTTCGAGCCGACGGTGCTCTCCGACGTCAAGCCGGACTCGCTGGTGGCGCAAGAGGAAACCTTCGGCCCGCTCGCGCCGGTGATCCGCTTCAAGGACGAGGCCGACGTGATCGCGATGTGCAACGCCTCGCCGTTCGGGCTCGCCTCCTACTTCTACTCCCGCGATCTCGGCCGCGTCTGGCGCGTCGCCGAAGCGCTGGAGTCGGGCATGGTCGGCGTCAACACCGGCCTGATCACCACCGAAGTCGCGCCCTTCGGCGGCGTCAAGGAAAGCGGCCTCGGCCGCGAAGGCTCGCATCACGGCATGGAAGAATATGTCGAGATCAAATACGTGATGATGGCGGGGGTGTAAGGGCTCGCCATCATTCCTCCACGTCATTGCGAGCGAAGCGAAGCAATCCAGAATCTTTCCACCGAGACAGTCTGGATTGCTTCGTCGCAAGAGCTCCTCGCAATGACGAAGCTACGCGCTAATCACCGCCTCAACACCGCGATCGTCCGGTTCGCAAAGGTCAGCCGCTCGGCCATCACCGAAACGAAATAGGTCAGCAGCTTGTGGCTGAGTGCGGGATCCTCGACCTTGATCGCGTCGAACTGGTGCGTATTCAGCACGTAGAGCACGCTGTCGACTTCGGCCTGGATGGTGGCGCTGCGCGGTGTCTGTGACACCAGCCCCATCTCGCCGATCGTGGTGTAACGGCCGAGGCTGCGCACGCGGGTGGTTCGGTCGCCGTCGGCCGGAATCATGATGCCGACGCGGCCGTCGAGGATGAAATGCATGGAATCGGCGGGATCGCCGGCCTGCACGATGACCTCGCCGGCTTCGACCTCGATGCGCTGGCAGCGGCGGATCAGTTCGTCGGCGCCATCCTCGCTGCCAAGCATTCGCGTGAACCAGTCGCGCAGGCTGGCTTCTTCCTGCGCCAGCTCCTGATGCTGCGAGATGAGCTCGTTCTCGCACCATTCCAGCGCGCGATCGAGCTCGGGGATGATGGTGACGCCCTCGCCGACGAAGTCGCTGGAGCGCAGCACCTTCTCGGCCGCAGCCGACAGATGCACCAGGATCAGCTCGACGCCGAGTTCGCCAGCGCTGCGCTTGATCTGGGCGAAGCTATAGGCAGCCGATGAATCGACGCCGGTGACGAGCTTGAAGTCGAACAGCAGATAGCGACATTCGGGGCGCTCCTGAAGCAGCCGCTTGACGTGCTGGTAGAGCCGGTTGGCCGAGCCGAAGAACAGATAGCTCTGGAGATTGAGGCCCTGGATCTTGCCGCCATGGGCCAGCAGCACGTCCTGATCGTCGCGCGAGCGGTCGAGCGAGGAGCGGTACTCCGAGCCGTCGAAACTGTACTTGATCGACTCCACCCGTGCGGCGCTGAACGCAAACGTCGCGCAGCCGATGATGACGCCGATCAGGATGCCCGGCACAAAACCCCAGGCGACGATGATCGCGATGATGGTGATCAGCGACAGATATTCCAGCTTCGACAGCCGCTTGCGCGACTCGACGATCCATTTGTGCAGCTGGTCGGCGCCGAGATAGAGCAACAGGCCGCCGAGCACGAATTTGGGGATGAAGCCAAGCAGCTCGGGTGCGACGGCGAGCACCAGCAGCGACAGCGCTGCGGCCGTGAGGCCGGACAGGCGCCCGCGGCCGCCGCTGGAGAAATTAAGCATCGAGCGGCTGGTCGAGCTGCAGCCGGGATAGCCGCCCAGCATGCCGGTCAGGATATTGGCGGCGCCGGTGACGTTCAGCTCAGATTCCAGATTGGCTTCGCGATGCGTGGCCACCTCGATGCCGGTGGTGTTGAACAGCGTGCTCGAGGCGGTGACGAAGAAGACGGCGACGACATTGCCAAGCAGGTCCGGGATGGCAAACCAGGGATAGCGGGCGAGATCGTCGCTGTGCCAGGGCAGCATGAAGGCCGCTTGCGGCGGAGCCTGAAAGGTCCAGCCCAATGTGTGCGCGTCATCGAAGGAAACGCCGGTGATCCAGAACGCCAGGTACGCGGTGAGCACGCCGCCGACCAGGATGATCGGCAGTCCGAACGGGCTGCGCGAGCGGTGCCAGGTGAGATACAGCACCAGGGCCATCGCGCAGGCGGCACCCAGCTCCAGCAGGATGGTACGGTTGGCGAAGTGCGACAGTGTCGCGAATTGCAGGGGATGGTCGGTGATCACCCGGACCGCACCCATGACGATGAGAAGTCCGGTTGCGCCGAGGAAGCCGCCGACCACCGGATAAGGCACGTAGCGGATGGCGCGGCCAAGCCGGGTCAGGCCCAGTCCACACAGCACCAATCCTGTCAGCATCGTCGACAGGCCGAGCGTGATCAGGACCGGTGACAGCAACGGCGCTGGCAGGTTCGCCGTCTCGATGCGTTCGACCACGGAGGCCGCCAGGATACCCGTCACCGCCGCGGTCGAGCTGTCGGGGGCTGCAATCGCGAAGGGCAGGGAGCTGCCGAGCGCGACGACGGCCGCAAGCACCGCAGAGCTGACGAAGGTTGCCGTGATGCCGTAGGACAGATAGGGCGACAACGGCCCCGCGAAGATCAGCAGCGAGTAGGACAGTCCGAATGTGACGGTCAGGACGCTGGCGGCGCTCCCGCCCAATATATCATTCAGCGCGCGCTTGAGGGCCGGAGTAAGCCCGGTCGACGGAGTGAAGCCAATCGCTGGATCTGTCACGCCGTGACACTCGCTCGTGAATATTCCCCTCCGAGAGGTAGACGACTGCGAGCCTGGCGCAACAGGATTCTTGCAAGCCGGATGGAAGAAACCGAGGCGCCTACCATTCGGCGTCGTCCTGGCGAAAGCCCGGACCCATTACCCCAGGGAGCAGTTTGGCGAAGACTGTGCGTTCGGGATTTGCACCGAACGCACGCGATAGACCTCGCGGTATGGGTCCTGGCTTTCGCCAGGACGACGCCGGGAGGCATCGAGCCGGCGGGCAATGACGGAGCGGGACGAAACAGCCGAGCTAAATCTTCAGCTCACTCCCCGTCACCCGGCGGTATGCTTCCAGATATCGCTTGCTGGTCGCGTCCACCACGCTTGCGGGCAAAGGCGGCGGCGGGGCGTCGCCATTCCAGCGGCCGGCGCGGCGTTCGACGTCGAGATAGTCGCGCAGCGGCTGCTTGTCGAAGCTCGCCTGCGGCTGGCCGGGCTTGTAGGCGTCGACGGCCCAGAATCGCGAGGAGTCCGGCGTCATGACTTCGTCGATCAGGATGATGCGGCCGTCCTTGTCACGGCCGAATTCGAACTTGGTGTCGGCGATGATGATGCCCTGCTCGCGGGCGAGCTCCTCGCCGAGCGTGTAGATCGCGCGCGTCATGCTCTCGAGCGTGTAGGCCGTCTCGTCGCCGACGACCTCGCGCATCTTCGCGATGGTGATGTTCTCGTCATGGCCGGTCTCGGCCTTGGTCGCCGGGCTGAAGATCGAAGGCTCCAGCTTCTCGCTTTCGACAAGGCCTGCTTTCAGCTTCTCGCCGGCCAGCGTCCCGCTTGCCGCATATTCCTTCCAGGCCGAGCCCGAGAGATAACCGCGGATCACGCATTCGATCGGAAATACCGTGGTGCGGCGGCACAGCATGGCGCGGCCGAGAATTTCGGCGCGATGCGGCTTCAAGGCCGGCACGGCGGCGATGATCTCGTCGGTGTCGGCGCTGATCATGTGATGCGGCACCACGCCTTCGAGCTCGCCAAACCAGAAGGCACTGATTTGCGTCAGCACCGCGCCCTTCATCGGAATGGTCTCGCCCATCACGACGTCGAAGGCGCTGATGCGGTCGGTGGTGACGAGCAGCAGGCGGTCGTCGTCGACGGCGTAGATATCGCGCACCTTGCCGCGCCCGATCTTAGGCAGGGGCAGGTCGCTGGAGAGCATGGCGGTCATCGGCAGAACTTTCGGAGCAAGGCCTTGCGACAGGACATCCGGCCGCGCCTGATCGCGCGACCGGAAACCGGGATAGCCTATTCCGGCAGCGGAATGAACTCATGTTCCTGCGGAACTGCGGCGAAGCGGCCGGTTTTCCAGTCCTGCTTGGCCTGCTCGATCCGCTCCTTGCTGGAGGAGACGAAATTCCACCAGATGTGGCGCGGGCCCTCCAGGGCGTCGCCGCCCAGAAACATCATCCGCGTGGCCTTGAGCGCCCTCACCGTGATGCGGTCGCCCGGACGGAAGATTAGCAGTCGCGGCCCCTCATAGCGCTCGTTCGCGATCTCGACCTCGCCATCGACGACGTAGATGGCGCGCTCCTCGTGATCGGGATCGAGCGGCACGATCGCGCCCGCGACCGCCGTGACCTCGGTATAGAACCAGGGCGACACCATCGAAACAGGCGAGGTGACGCCGAAGGCCGAGCCCGCGATCACCTTCGCGGTGAAGTCGCGCTCGGAGACCATCGGCAGGTCACCCGCGCCGTAGTGCTGGAACGACGGTGCGATCTCTTCCGATCCGGCCGGCAGCGCGATCCAGCTTTGCAGGCCCAGCATCTTCTGCCCCGAGGCGCGCTGCACATCCGGCGTGCGCTCGGAATGCGCGATGCCGCGGCCGGCTGTCATCAAATTCATCGCGCCGGGCTGGATCTCCTGGATGTTGCCCTCGCTGTCGCGATGCATGATCGCGCCGTCGAACAGATAGGTGACGGTAGCAAGCCCGATATGCGGGTGCGGCCGTACGTCCATGCCCTTGCCGGAGACGAATTGCACCGGCCCGAAATGATCGAAGAAGATGAAGGGTCCGACCATCTGCCGCTTGCCGTGCGGCAGCGCGCGCCGCACCGCGAAGCCGTCGCCGAGATCGCGCGTGCGCGGCACGATGACGAGATCGAGCGCATCGCAGGACATGGGATCGCCGAGCACGGGATCGTTCGAGGGTTGCCAGCTCATGGTAGGGCTCCTTTTGGCTTTTTCGAGCTAAATCGTAGCAGGATTTCGTGCGGCCGTCGCGGCTAAGCCTGGGCCACACACTCCGCCGTCATCGCCCGCGAAAGCGGGCGATCCAGTACGCCGCGGCCTATCGGTTCGATCACTGCCGTCTCGGCGTACTGGATCGTCCGGTCAAGCCGGACGATGACAGCTGTGGTGCGGATGGTGCTTGAAAACATACGCCTGACGAAGGATGTTTGGCTGATGTCAACCGCGACCCATCGCATCACCCGATGACCCTTGCCGCAACCGAGCTCGCCTTTCGCGCCGCCGCCGTGGCGCTGCTGCTGGTGCTGGCAGCGTCATTGCTCTCGGATTTCCGCAATGTGCTGGCAGCCCGGCTCGGTGCGGCCTTTGCGCTCGGCTCGGCCGCGCATGCTGTGAGCTATTCCGTCGGAACTTCATCGCTGGTCCCGGCATGGCATGCGCCGCTGATCGCAGTGTCGACCGGCAATATCGTGGTGTTCTGGCTGTTCACGCGCGCATTGTTCGACGATGAGTTTCGCCTGCGCCGGTGGCACGGATTGACCTGGGGGTTGGTGACAGCGTTCAGCTTCGTCAGTTGTCTCTGGATCGCACCCGGCGGGCATGTCCGGTTCGCCGTCACCGCGGTGAACCTGATTGTGCTCGGCTTCATTGCGCTCGCGATCATGCAGACGATCGGCTCATGGTCGGCCGATCTGGTCGAGCGCCGCCGCCGTGTTCGCATCTTCATCGTCTGTGCTGCCGCGCTCTATGGCGGATTGAACGCGCTGCTCCAGATCCTTGTCGCCGGCAGCGAGGTCGGCGATGTCGCCAACACCGTCAACGCCGGCGTGCTCGCCGGCATCGTTGTGGCCATCGTCTATGCGATGATGCGGGTCGACGGCGCCGACCTGTTTCCGGCCGCCGCGGAGGCTGCGCCGGCGATCGCGGCGAGCCAGCCTGTGGGCGAGGACGCCGCCGACCAAAAGCTGATCGACGCCCTGATGCGGCTGATGGCGCACGAGCGGATCTATCGCCAGGAGAACATCAGCATCGGCGTGCTCGCGGGCCGGCTGAAAATTCCCGAATACCGGCTCCGTCGGCTGATCAACCAGGGGCTCGGCTACCGAAATTTCAATGTGTTCCTGAACAACCACCGGATCGAGGAGGCCAAGGCCGCGCTGGCCGATCCCGCTCAGGCCGAGGTCCCCGTCATCACCATCGCGATGGACTCTGGCTTCCAGTCGCTCGGCCCTTTCAACCGCGCCTTCAAGGCCGTGACCGGCGTGACGCCGACGGAATACCGGCGGCTCAAGGTGAATGCTGTCTAGGCCTTAGTGCACTGAAATATCTAGAGTATCTCAGAATCGGCGAGCGTCTCGCGGTTTCCAGCTACGCCGTTTTCCAAATTCGGCGAGCGGGCATCGCGTGAATGCCGCTTCGTCTCCGGCACACGCCTCAAGCCGGAGCAAGCCCGTGACCCGCCGCAAGATTGTCCTTCTCACCGCCACCATCGTCTTTGCCGGCCTCGCGCTCGGCGCGGTTCGCGCCCATGACGTGCCCAAGGTCGCCACCGGCTTCATCGCCGACGTGCTCTGTTCCGAGACGTTTGTCTCGGGCCTCGATGTCAGGCGTAATTTGACGGAGACCATTGATGCGATGCCGGGCGCCGGTTTGCTCACCTGGGCGATGGACTATCAGGTCGATCGCGCGCGCAAGGACGTTACGGTGACGCTGTTCGGCATTGGCCGCAGCCATGCCGTGTATCGCGAGGGCCTCGGCTGCACGCTTGAGCACGGTGCGGAGATTGCCGACGTCCGGCTGCCGCCTGATGACAGGCAGCCGGCGTTGTTGCCCGAGATCGCCGGCCCCGCAATCGTGTCGCCGCAAAGCCCGGAGCTGTCAGCCGCGCTCGATCGCGCCTTCGCTGAGCCGACATCGCCGCCATTCCGCCGCACCCGCGCAATCGTCGTCATGAAATCGGGTCGCGTCATCGCCGAGCGCTATGCGGACGGCATCGGACCGGAGACGCCGCTGCTCGGCTTCTCCATGACCAAGTCCGTGATCTCGGCTCTCACCGGGATTCTCGTGCGCCAGGGCAGACTGAAGCTGGACGGGCCCGCACCGGTCGCCGCCTGGACAAATCCGGACGATCCGCGTCACGCCATCACCCTCGATCAATTGCTGCGCCACACCGCGGGCCTGGCGCTCGGCAGCTCGCTGCAGGCCTCGCTCGGCTCGGCGTTCGAGCCGGTCAATCGCATGAAATTCGTGGAGGCCGACATGGCCGCCTATGCCGCGAGCATGCCGCTTGCGACCGCGCCGGGCACCGTGTGGAATTATCACGATGGCAACACCATCATGCTCGCGCATCTGATCCGCAAGGCCGCCGGCGGCAATTCCGAAGGAGCGCTTGCCTTCGCGCACCGCGAATTGTTCGTGCCGCTCGGCATGCGCCACGTCACGCTCCAGCTCGACGGCGCCGGCACGATCAAGGGGTCGAGCGAGATGCTCGCATCCGCGCGCGACTGGGCGCGGTTCGGCCAGCTCTATCTCAACGACGGCGTCGCCGGCGGCAAGCGCATCCTGCCCGAGGGCTGGGTGAATTATTCGGTGTCGGCGACGCCCAATGCCTGGGTCGGTATCGGCGCCGGCTTCTGGACCAACCAGGGCGACAGCTATGGCGCGACCTTCCGCGTCGAGCACGGCTGGCCGCGTGATGCCTTCTTCGCCAAGGGCACGATCGGGCAGTACACGATCATGATTCCCTCGGAACGTCTGGTGATCGTGCGGCTCGGCCGTTCGCCAAACTGGCCGCCGGAAGCGGACGGTGTGTTTGATCTGGTGCGCGACGTGGTTAAGGCAGCGCGCGACAAAGGGAAGGTGGCGGGGGCGAACTGAGGTGCTCTCTTCCCTTCTCCCCTTGCGGGAGAAGGTGGCGCGATGTCCAGACCGGATAGATAGGTAACACAGTAGACCAGATGGATGGGTGACAGTTCTCTGTCGGCTGGGAGGATCAGC
>NZ_JBVVPM010000038.1:0-71121 GCF_055811255.1 Bradyrhizobium sp. MI1.11 | reverse complement strand
ATGTTATCCAGGATCTTGGCGTTGTTCGGCTCCTGCTCGAACTTCACCAGCTGATTGTCCACGGTGTCCAGGCTCTCGCTGGTTTCCGTCAAAAACTCCCGCAACAGATCATCCATGAGCTACGCCTTACTGACCTGGATCTGGACCTCGACACCCGAGCCGCGCTGGCATGAACGGAAGTCCCCACCTTGGATCGTTAGACATCCCCTTTCACGGTCCCGTTAATTTCATCCTCCGTGCTAATACGGATATTGAAGACAAGTTTGCCGTTCGACTGCAGGCGACAGCGTTTTTCGGCAAAACCGGCCCCACGCCGCAACCGCGAGACGCGTTAGGTGAACGTGCCGATAACAGCGGGACCAGGCGCGCGGGAAAGCCCTGCTCGTGAAGGACGATATGCGCGGTCTTCGCGGAATTGTATCGAGCCGCCTGCAAGCCGCGGCAGTCTCGCCACGTTCGCTTGGTGCTTTGCCGGGATACGCAAGACCCGCATTTGCGGTAAACGAACCGTTACCCGTGTCCACTGCGGCCGGTGCCGCGCTAACCCAGGCGCGCGGCCGAGGCAAGGTCGCCGTGGGGACGGTGCTCCGCCAGGCAATCGTTGATGGCGGCGAGCAGCGCGTGCGGCGTGAACGGCTTGCGCAGACAGCGCGCCGCACCGAGCTCCAGCGCCATCCGGAGGAAATCGGGGGCAGGCGAATTCAGATTTGCGAACGCGTAGCCGGACATCGCGATCAGCGGAACGGCTGGCGCCCGCTCGTGGAAGATCCTGACCGATTCGAACCCGCGCTTGTGCGGCATGAAAATATCGATGATCATCAGATCGAACTGCTCGTGTTCGAAAATCGTTGCGCTGGAGATAGACCTCGATGGCCATGCAGACCATCGGGTCGTCGTCGACGACGAGAATATGGCGCAGACCTTCTGTCCCCGTTTGAGCTTCCCGATTCGGCGATTCAATAATTGAACCGTGGCGCACGCCTTTCTCCTTTGCTCGAGAAATGAACTGTTGAGAATGTCGTTGCCGGGGCGAGGAAGACGATGGACGCGGAATCTGCGGCCACGCGGCGCCAAGGTTCAAAGCAATATTTGAAAATTGCAGGCACTCGTCCGACCAACGAGGGTGCACGGGTCGACCGGCGTCCGATGGCAGCGCGGATGCAATGCTTCCGGCTCATGAAGGCCCCTTGCCGCTTTTACCTGCGCAACCCCTCGCAGATCGGTTCGCCGGCTCATCAGCGAATCAGCGTGCCATTCTCATTTCGGCCGCAAATGCACCAGCCTGTCTGCCCCCAACGGGTATACGCAGAGCGACACAACCATTATAATAAGGTTTTGCTGCCGCACAACCGGATGACGAACAGGAACATGGCGGCGATCACTTCGAAACGCGCCGGATCAACCATGACCGCGACCACCCTCCGAATGGATGCTCCAGTCGACGATCTGGATCTGCTGGGTTCCCAAATTGGTATCGTGGAAATGGTCAGGGAATCTGTCTTGGCGAGGGCGACGTGCAGCGGCGATCACCGGTCGGACAACTTGTCCCAATTGCCTATATATCCCGACGGGAAGATGATGGAACTTGCGCGGACGGCAAGCAGTTTCGCGTGCTGCGGCCCCGCGGGTCCGAGAGACGGGAGGCTACTTTGGAAACGATGGTGCGTTCCTCCAACGGTTTCCTGTCCGCGCTGTCGGCAGACGATTATGAATTGATCCGCCCGCACCTGCGTACGGGCGATCTGCCGCATGACGCGGTGCTGGTCGAGACCGGCGAAACGCTCAAGCGCGCCTACTTTCCTCATCGCGGCGTCATCTCGTTGGTGGTCGAGCTCGCCAGGGGCGAGCACGTGCAAGTCGCCATGATCGGCCGCGACAGCCTGCTCGGAACGCTCTCGACCATGGGCGATGCCTGCGCGCTGAACACGGCCATCGTGCTGGTTCCCGGCTCCGCCTCGATGATGGACCTCGACCGGCTGCGCATCGCGGCCGACCAGAGCGGCACCCTGCGGACGCTGCTCACGCGTCACGGGCTCGCGGTCTACGCGCAGGTGCAGCAGACCGCGGGCTGCAACGCCGCCCATCCGGTGGAGGCACGGCTGTCGCGCTGCCTGCTGCACACCCATGACCTCTCCGGCGATTACCGGCTGCTGCTGACCCAGGAGGCGATGGCGCAGATGATCGGCGCTCGGCGCAACAGCGTGTCGCTGGTCGCCAATACCTTGCAGCAGGCGAATTTCATTCACTACAGCCGCGGACACATCCAGATCCTCAACCTGGACGGCCTGCGCCAGACGGCGTGCGAATGCTACGCCACCGTGAAGGCGCAGTATGACCGGCTGCTCGGCCCACGCTGACGGTGCCGCGGCGTGGTAAACCGGCCGCTAATTCCGGCCCGCAAACACGGATTGTCCTGCTACCGGAACTGAAATCCGGATGCCGTAGACATGGACGTGACGCGCGCGCCTGTACGGGCCAGCGGCAAACCAACCGTGATCAAGGCAGGCCAAACCATGTTCGAAGTCACCGTCGCGCCTGCGCAGACAGCGCTTGATGCCGAGCCTGCGCGCGAGCCGGGCGCGTACCAGGCGCTGGTGCGCGAGATCGGCGAGGACGGTGCTTGCGAAGTGCGCGACGTGTTCTGGAGCGAGACCTGTGCGCGCCTGCAATTGTTCCGCACGCTCTCGCTCGCGCAGCACCACGGCAGGATCGCGCGCGAAGCGCATTCGCTGAAGAGCGCGGCCGGAACGTTCGGCTATGTCAGGCTCGCGGTGCTGGCGCTGCGGCTGGAGAAGACCGCGGAGAGGCTCGGCGACGCCGGATTTCGCGACCTCCTGGACCTGATGGACGCGGCCTATGCCGCCGGGCGCGCGCAGGAGCCGGAGGGCTGACGCGCGCGCTCGAAAACGCCGTAACCACTCACACGTGCATGCCCGCCGTACTTCTACGGCTTGGGATTTTCACAGATGGCTAATCATAGGCAGCGATAGTCGCCGGAAACCAGGAGGTTTCCATGTTCACCTACGAGACCGCGGACCAGAAAGAAGTTCGTCGCTTCCGCATCGCACAGTTCAACGGCCGGATGGCGACGGTGGCCGCTGGCGAGGCGACGGTGACGGGCTTCGTGCGTTCGGTGCTGGAGCAGGAATCGAGCATGCCGCCCCGCTGGACCATCACGATCATTCCCAACGTGCCGAAGGAAGAGCTCAAGCCGCTGCGGCCCTCGTCGCGCGCGCGTCCCTTCGCCGAAGATTATTTCTGAGCACGATCGGAGCCGCGGGTCTTTCTCGAGAGATGTCTCACGCTTGGCCCTCGCCGCTGGCGGGCGGCCCGAGGCAAGAGCCTTCAGTCGATCGAATGCAGCAGCGCCGCACGGACGAGGTCCGCCGTGTTGCGCGCACCGAGCTTCCGCATCGCCTCGGCGCGATGGCTCTCGAAGGTGCGCGGGCTGATCTGCATCCGAAGCGCACCCTGCTTGTTCGAATATCCCTCGCTGATCAGCCTCAGCACCTCGCCCTCGCGCTTGGTCAGCCGCTTTTGGCCTGACAGGCCGAGGATCTCGCCGCTCGACACCCGCTGCGGCTGTGGCGCGCGCGTGAGCTTCGGTTCGGCCTCCGCGGTCGGCAGACCAGCCGTGGGAGAACCGGCAAGCTGTTTGACGAGGCCACAAACCCGCTCGGTCTGCACCAGCGCATTCTCCACGACCCGCTGCAAATAGGCACGGTCGCCCGTCACCGGCGCGAGCTGATCGCTGTGATGCTTGATCTCGCCCATGTAGAGCAGGAGCGCCGTGAGGGGACCGTTGAGCTCGCGGGCGATGGCGGCGGCCATTTCGTCGGCCGCCTTGGCACGGGCGGCGTTCAGGCGGACGACATCGAGCTCTTCAGTTGGAGCGGCGTTGCTGTCGTACCATTCCGACGGCCGCGAATCAGTGGCCGTATCATTCTGTGACCCCATGTCACTCGTTTAGCGGAACCCGACGCGATCTGTGGTTAACTTTTTGCTCCGTAAGACTACGGTGAATTTGGCAGTTTTGTGCTGAAACCCCGACACAGGCACACTTTATGCTTGAGTAGCAACGTCTCTCAACATTCTTAGGTTGCTGAACCTGCCCAGATGGTAGGCGGGTCACCCGAAGCCTTCTTAACGATCCGACCCGCGCCGATTACCTGAGGCCCCGGATTTTACGGATATATTAACGGCGGCTTGCTTCTCTATGTCGCAACTGAGAGCGCGCAAATGCCTCCATGCATGGGGCCGGTAGGCCTGCTGGAATCGTTGCGGAAGATTGCGTGCCATGAACGAGATCGACCAGCTATCGAACTTCTTGCAGAAGCTGACGCCGCTGTCGCGCAGCTGCCTGCTCAGCGAGCTCGAACGGCTTGAGCTGTGCGGCATCGACATGCCGGGCTCGTCCGACCTCCAATCGCGGCTGCGCGCCGAATTTCGCAAGGACGGATCGAGCCAGGCGCGCGCCACCAGTCCTTCGCGCCATTTCTTTGCGCCGCTCGAGCTGCTCCTGATCGACGGCGCGCCCGAGCATGCCAATATGGGGCGGATCTCGCGCAACACCCTCACCCCGATCTGGGAATGGATCTGCCGCGACCTGCTGCCGACCATGGCGCGCGACTACATCAAGGCGATCAACGACCAGGTCGCCGCCAACAACCAGAAGGAAGTGCTGAAGATCGCATCGACCTTCCAGACCAAGGTCGTCAAGGTTCTCGAGAGCACCCTCGCCTCAGCGGAGAGCACCGAGTTCGCGCGCGGCAAGCTCGCGCAATATACGGCGTCGCGCACCGCCTTCGACGACGTGAAGAAGATGCAGCACGTGCTGCGCGCCGGCGCTGCGCTGCCGAAGTTCAACGAAAAGCTGCCCGAGAAGATCGCGAAATTCGACGACGGCCTGGTCGATCAGATCACCGCACGATTGGACGCCTTCAAGAAGGCCCATCCCGAGGCGCTGCCGTTCGCGCTGACGCTGGTGGCGAGGCGGATGAAGACGTTCTGGCAACTGGTGCGCCTTGCCACCAAGGCCGCCGCGAGCAAGAGCGCCGCCGATGTCGCCGCCACGCCCTATGCCTGCGTCGTTCACATGGTGCTCGACCAGCTCGACGACAGGCGCCTCGCCTTGCGCATCGCGCTCCGGCACAACCGGGTGCTGATCGCACGCGACCTGCTCGCCGAGATCTACGACACCGAATATGCGCTCAAGGTGCGGATCGACGGCATCGAGCATTGCGAATGGGGCATTCGGCTCCAGCAATTGATGGACGCGATCGCGGCGCTGGTGGCCGCCGAGGTGAGCCGCTTCCCCTCCAATGTCGGCCACATTCTCGGCTCGCGCCGGCTGCGCAGCCACGATACGCTCGGTGGAAAGCTGTCTTATCTGGCCTGGAAGGGACGCGATGCGATCGAGGACGGCGCGGCCGCGTTGCGCAAGCTGATCGGCCAAACCTGATCCCGCGCTAATGCGCGCGCGGCAGGCACAGGAAGCGATCGAGAAATCGCCCTGACAGCACGAACCTGAACCACCAATACATTATTCGCCGCGACGTCATTGCTGCGATCCTCGACAGCCCACCACCGGCTGCCCAGAGCAATAGCGCACGTGCAGCAATCCGCTTGTGATGTGCTTCACACGGGCGCCAGCGCGCACCGACGCATTGTCGCAGAACCGTCACGAGCGAACCGGGAAAAATGCGCGCATCGCGCGCAATTGAGGCACGCCATTATTCAATTGGGCGAGGCGCGCGCGGCTTGGTCCAATTGCAGGACAGTGCGCGTGCATGCAGCCTTACTGCGCGTCGCGGAATCTCCAGTGATTGCCGCAACCCTGCGCCCGATGCGCGGGCAGACGTAAAAACTTCTCGAACAAGACGCAGACAATTTTAGACGTGATGGGTGCTTTAACGTTACCCAGATAATTCGACAATCGACTGAAGCCTTCCATATTTGAAACTGCTCACGTCGCTAACACACCGGCACGGAACGGGAGTGCTTGCGATGAACGACGAAATTGTAGAACTCGCCGAACGAAGGCCGAAGACCTTCGGACGGCGAAAGATGAAGCCGCGCGCCTGCGTCGCCGACGGCAAGCGCCATCTGCGCGCGTTTCTCGCGGAAGTTCTGGAGGATCTCGGCTTCGTCACCACCGAATGCGCCAGCGCCGAGGAGCTGCAGAGCGTGCTGACAAGCGGATTGCCCGACCTGATCCTGCTCGGCATCGCTGCCGACGGCATCGAGCCCGGAAAATTTCTGGAGACGCTGGTGCGCGAGGCCTTTGACGGAAAGGTTCTGACGGTGGGCGCCCGCGAGTCGATCATCGTCAGGGCGGTGCAGCAGGTCGGCGAGGAATACGGCCTCAAGATGCTGCCGCCGCTGACCACGCCCTTTGCCGCGGAGACGCTGCGCGACCGCGTCGCGATGCTGTTGCCGGAGGAGCCGGCGCCGAGCCCGGCCGTGCATGTCGGCGAGGCCCTGCACGCTGGCTGGCTCGAGCTCTGGTACCAGCCCAAGATCGACGCGCGCACGCTGATCCGCAATAGCGCAGAGGCGTTGGTGCGGATGCGGCATCCGACCTGGGGCGTGGTGCCGCCGGCCTATTTCATCCCCGAAGAGCACGACCCGAATCTGCGCGACCTCTCCGAATTCGTGATCGAGCGCGCCATGCAGGACTGGCACTATCTGCTGGAGCAGCAGAGCCCGGTCGATCTCGCGATCAATCTGCCGGCGTCGTATCTGAAGGAGCCGCAAGCCGTGGGCGATCTCTGCCGCCGAATGCCGACGCATCCGGCGTTCGGCGGGCTGACGATCGAGATCGACAGCGAGGAGGCGATCCGCGACCTCGATCTCCTGGTCGAGGTCGCCCGCGAACTGCGTCTGCACAATATCGGCCTGTCGATCGACAATCTCGGCGCCAACTGGCCGTCGCTGATGGACCTCGGAAAAATTCCGTTCATCAAGCTGAAGGCCGACCGGCACTTCGTCACCGGCAGCGGCACTGATCGCCTCAAGCGCACGGTGTGCCGCCACATCGTCGAGCTTTCACATGGCTACGGCGTGCACGCCGTCGCCGAGGGCGTCGAGAGCCGCGCCGACCTCGTCGCCGCCAACGAGCTCGGCTTCGACCTCGTGCAGGGTTTTCTGTTCGGCAAGCCGATGCCGCTGAAGAAGTTTGCGCGGAGCACGCTGACCCGGACGGTGATGGGGTGATGTCGCGCGCGCGACGGATTACGCCGTTGCCGCGCAACGATCCGTCGTCGAGCGCATGGAGCTCGCCTCACCATTCGGGCTGCGTGCCTCGGCCTGCTCGACGTGAAGCGCGAATCCGGTCGCGCCGGAATGCTCAAGTCCTGCGCGGAGCTGCATGCTCGGAATCAGGTAATCGCCGCCATTCTGGCGTCGGTAAGGAATCGGCGATGTCGTCGCAAGCGTTCGCATCCTCTCGCGCAAACGTTCGGCAGTCGCCTGGAAACCGGCTTCGTCCAGTTTGTCGGCCTTGTAGACAACGAACGGCGGAAGCACGTCATATCCGGGATAATAGAGGACGCCGTGATTGATCGGGAACAGCAGGTCGTCGATCGGCCCGTTGATCCCGCGCGCCGCATAATGCTCCTGCCAGCCGCCGGCCGTCACGATCAGCATCGCGCGTTTGCCCGCTAGCCTGCCTTCGCCGTAACGGTCGCCCCACCGCTTGTCGCTGTGCTCGCCGACGCCATACGCGAAACCGTAGGCGAACACGCGGTCGACCCAGCCCTTGAGGATGGCCGGCATGCTGAACCACCACAGCGGGAATTGCAGGATCAGGACGTCCGCCCACAGCAGCTTCTCGATCTCGGCCTTGACGTCCGCGGTGAGCGTGCCCGACTCGAACGCCTGCTTGGAGGCGGCGGCCGGCGCCAGCCGCGCGTCCTGCGGCAGCAGCGGAAAGTCGGCGCGGCCGACCTCGGATGTCCAGCCATGGGCGTAAAGGTCTGACACCCGCACCTCGTGTCCCTCAGCCTCGAGTTCTCTGACGGCGACATCGCGGAGCGAGCCGTTGAGGGAGCGCGGTTCGGGATGAGCGAAGACGATCAACACTTTCATGATCAGCACCTTGGTTGACGATTGCGAGCAGCAGGTAGCGCCTCCGACTGCAATCCGGTAGTTGTCGCGGATGGATAGGATCCTGCCGAAATATGGATAGATCGGACGTGACGCTCGAACGCATGCGCAGCTTCGTGCGGGTTGCCGAGCGCGGAAGCCTGTCCGCGGTCGCGCGCGAGCTTGGCCTCGGCCAGTCGACAGTGACGCGGCATCTTCGGGAACTGGAGCAGGCCGTCGGCGTGCCGCTGCTCACGCGGACCACACGCAGCGTGACGATGACGGAGGAGGGGCGCCGCTACTATGCCGACTGCGTGCAGATCCTGCGCCTGGTCGAACTCGCCGGCGACGAGGCGCGCAGCACGCGCGGCGCGCCTGCCGGAACGGTACGCGTCTCCTGCACCGCGGCTTTCGGCGTGCTCCACGTCAGTCGTCTGGTGTTCGCGTTCCAGGACCGCTATCCGGACGTGGCGGTGGATCTCAGCCTGACCGACGAGCGGATCGACCTGGTGCGGGAAGGTGTCGATATCGCGCTGCGTCTGGGGCCGCTCCCCGACAGCTCGATGAAGCTCAGGCTGCTTGGTCAGTCGCGGCGGGTGCTTGTGGCCGCAGCGGACTATCTGGCTTCGCGCGGCAGGCCCACGCGGCCACAGGATCTCGCCAGCCACGAGGGTGTCAGGATGTCGAACATCGCCGGCAGCGACGTGCTCGTGCTGCACGGGCGCCGCGGCGCCCGCCATGTGGTCCCGTTCGCAGGGCGGCTGCGGGTGGATCACGGGCTTGCCGCACGCGAGGCGCTCGTGGCCGGTCGTGGCATTGCGCCGGCCCATCTTTGGCTCGTCGACGACCTTCTTGCATCCGGCCAACTTGAGCACGTGCTTCAAGACTACGCGCCGCCTTCCGTTCCGTTCAACATGCTGATCGTCCCGGAGCGGTCCGGCATCGCGCGGGTACGGCTGCTGATCGACTTTCTCGCCGAGCGGATCGCCCAGCTGCCGGGGATCGAAAAGCCGCAAGCGGGCAAGAACTAAGGCCGCATCGATTCGGCCTCAGGCAAACCGCCGCGCGAAGAAGACGCAGGCGACCACCAGCGCGGTCGCGACGATCATGCTCCAGGCGACCGGTTCGTGCAGAAGCAGGCCTGCCAGCGCGAGGCCGAAGAACGGCTGGAGCTGCTGCAACTGGCCGACACGCGCGATGCCGCCGATCGCGAGCCCGCGATACCAGAAGATGAAGCCGACGAACATGCTGAAGACCGAGACATAGGCGAGCCCGATCCAGGCGGGCACGCCGACGCCGCTCCATGTCGAGGGCCAGGTCCAAATCGCGACCGGCAGCATCAGCGGCAGCGCCAGCAGCAGCGCCCAGGAGATCACCTGCCAGCCGCCGAGCCGGCGCGACAGCGCGGCGCCTTCGGCATAGCCGAGCCCGCACAGCACGATCGCCGCGACCATCAGCAAATCGCCGGTGAGCGATGCGGTGCCGTCGTTGGACAGCGCAAAGCCCGCGACGGTGGCGCTGCCCAAAATCGCGAACAGCCAGAACATCGGCTGCGGCCGCTCGCCGCCGCGCAACACACCGAAGATCGCGGTCGACAGCGGCAAGAGCCCGATGAAGACGATCGAATGCGCCGAGGTGATGTGCTGAAGCGCAAGCGCCGTCAGCAAGGGAAAGCCGACCACGACGCCGACGGCGACGATCGCGAGCGAGACGAGATCCTTGCGCTGCGGCCGCGCCTGACGGAGCAGGCCGAGCACGGCCACACCGATCAGCGCCGCGATGACCGCGCGCACCGAGGTCAGGAACAGCGCGGAAAACCCGCCGACCGCCACGCGCGTCGCCGGCAGCGAGCCGCTGAAGATGATGACGCCAAGAAGCCCGTTGCCCCAGCCGCTGCCGGAAGATTGCATGGTTGTCTCGTGTTGTGGTCGTGGTCCGATCTGGAGGTGCCAGCCGGGGTGGCGTGACGATTACCTGTAGGCTTTCCAAGACCCAACAACAAAAAGCGCGAAAACAACCCCATGCACAGTAGCCGGGGGCTGCAAGATCAATGACTTACGCGGGGGCGGAATCGTCCAACTGGGCGACACTTAATTCGCCTTGATGCCCGCTTCACTGATTAGCTTGCCCCATTTCGCACTTTCGCTTTGGATGAAACGGCTGAACTGCTCGGGCGAGGTCGGTGCAGGCTCTGCGCCAAGCGTCCGGATCTTCTCGACCACCGACGGATCCTTCAGGGCTTTTCCGAAAGCTTCGTTCAACCGGCCGACGATATCGGCTGGCGTGCCGGCCGGAGCAACCAGCCCGAACCAGCCGACGGATTCGAAACCCGCAATACCGCTCTCGGCGAGTGTCGGCACATCGGGCAAGGACGACAGACGCTGCGCAGACGACACACCGATGGCGTTGAGCTTGCCTTCGAGGATCAGTTGCCTCGATGCGGGGATATCCAGTACCGCGAAGGGGACATGGCCTGCGAGAACGTCGACCGTCGCCGGTGCGGTCCCGCGATAGGGGACCAGCTCCATGGCGATCCCGGTCTTCTGCGTGAACAGTGCTGCGGTCAAGTGCATGGCCGTCGAATTGCCGCCATGCCCGATCGACAACGCGCCCGGCTTGGCCTTGGCAAGCGCGATCGCCTCCGCCGTCGTGTGCGCCGGCACGTCCGCCGAGGCGACGAGCACGAAGGGAATTTTCGCGAGCAGGGTGATCGGCGCAAGATCCTTCGGATCGAACGGCATCGACGAATTGAGGTGCGGATTGACCGTCAGGCTGCCTGCCGGTGCGACGCCGAGCGTATAGCCATCAGGCTTGGCCTGCGCGACCGCAGCCATGCCGATGTTGCCTCCAGCACCCGCACGGTTCTCGATCACGAGACCCTGCTTGAGCTCGGCGGTCACCAACGGTTCGAGCGCGCGGATGACGGTATCGGCGCTGCCGCCGGGCGGAAATGTCACGATGATCTTGATCAATTGCTCGGGATAGGCCGCTCGGCCCGCCTCCAGCGGCAGCACGGCGAAACTCGCGGCCGTCAGCACGGCCGAAATGCGACGGCTTGCAACGTGAAACACGTTTCCCTCCCCGGTACGTTCTTGTTTGTGAACCACGCCTTGGTGAACCACCTCCCGGCGGACTTCGCCGCGAGACCGTCGGCTTCAAATCGCCTTACGCCGAAGCGCCGATGATACGCGTCAGCAAGACTTGTGGGTCCGCGGGCGCGGCCTGCCCGCGCCAGGCGATGTGCTGATCGGGCCGAGCCAGCACCAGCTTCTCGGCATACGCGCCGTTCGCTTCGTCCGGCGCGATGTCGAGCAGCGCGAGCGGAATGCCGCGCTGCTCTGCGGCAGACTTCAATAGCGCCACATCGATCGCCGGATCGAACCGCAGCAAAGTGTAGCCGGCGCCGAAGGCATCGTAGAGCGATCGTCCGTCCCGCAGAAACAGGTGCGGCGCGCGAGCGCCGGGCACGTTGGAGGGCGTGAAGCTGCCCATCGCGTAGGCCGGCGGCGTCTCGCCGTCATAGGCAATGATCGGCGAGGCATCGTAATAGTAGCCGAAGTTCAATCCGGCACAGCAATATTGCTGCACGTTGAGATCGTAGGCCGCCTTGGCCAGCGCTGCACGCGCGGCGTGGCCGCGCGGCGTGTCGTCCTCGATCTCCGCGGAGACGCCGCCACGCTGCGCCATCATCTTCATCGCATGGTCCATGGCAAAGCGCGACACCTGTTCGGTGATGGGCTGACGCTCCGCCTCGTAGGCATCGAGGATCGAAGCCGGCGCCCACCCGTTCAGATGCGCCGCCACCTGCCAGCACAGGTCGACGGCGTCCGCAATGCCCGCATTCATGCCGTAGCCCGCATACGGCATCCACAGATGCGCGGCGTCGCCGCAGATGAAGACCCTGCGGTCGCGGAAGCGATCGGCGACAAGTCGACGCCCGACCCAGTCCTCCTTGCTGAGGACGCGGTATTCGAAGCGCTCGTCGACGCCGAGAATGGCGCGGATCGCCCAGTCCCGATCGACCGAATCAAATTCGGGCTCGTCTGGCTTCAGGTGATTGTGGATCAGCCAGCGGTCACGACCGTCGATCGCGACCGTCGTGCCTGAACGTCGCGGGTTGAGCGAGAGCACCATCCAGGCCGGCTTGTGCGCGCCCATCAGCTCCTTGAGCTGCGGCGCTTCGATGAAGGTCGATTGCACGCGCTGGATCACCGGCGTGCCGGACAGGTTGGCACCGATCGATTTGCGAACCAGCGAACGGCTGCCATCGCAACCGATCACAAAGGAAGCCTCGATGCGGAGCGAGCTTCCGCTGTCGAGGTCGCGCGCCAATGCGACCACATGGTCGTCATTCTGCTCGATGTCCGTGATTTCCGTGCGCGCCAGAATGGTGATGCGCGACTGGGCGGCGGCATGGCTGAACAGGATCGGCTCGAGATAGACTTGGTTGATCCGGTGCGGCGGCTCCGGCGTCGGCCACCAGGTATCGGGGCCGCCGGTGGCATTGTAGCGGCGTGCGCGCGAGGGAATGTCGATGCGACACAGCTCGATGCCGGTCGCCGTGGTCCGGTAGGAGCAGTCGTTCGGGAAATCTGCGGGCAGGCCTGCGTCGCGCAGCTTTGCGGCGACGCCGAGCCGGCGGAAGATCTCCATCGAACGCGCCGAGACGTGATTGCATTTGACGCTGGGCGGATCGCCGGCATGGCGGATCTCCGCGACCACGACGTCGATCCCACGGGAAGCCAGATCCATCGCCGCGGTCAATCCGATGGGCCCGGCGCCCACCACCAGCACCTGTGTCCTCATGTTCGTTTCCAATCCCTTGGCGATCGCGGCTTCACCGTCCACGGGATGCATTTTATTGCATGCTCGCTTATGTGATAAGCCGGAAAGAACTCATCAATTCATGAGCTTTGCCTATGAACGTCACCTTGCGGCAATTGCAAGCCTTCACCGGCGTGTACCGCACGCGCAGCATCACGCGGGCCGCGCGCGAGCTGGGGATCACGCAATCGGCGGCGAGCCTGTTGATCCAGCAGCTCGAAGCGCAGCTCGGCGTCAAACTGTTCGATCGCTCCACGCGTTCGGTGCAGCCGACGCTGGCCGCTGACGAGGCAGTTCATGTCGCCGAACGGATGCTGGGCGATGCGCTGGGCCTGTCGCGGCGCATGCGCGACCTGGCGCAAGCGCGCGCCGGCCGGGTCGCGTTTCTCGCCTCAGCCGGTACCGCATCGGCGCTGCTGCCCTCGGTGCTCGCAAAATTCCGGGCAGGCTATCCCGACATCGAAATCGACATGCGCGACGTCGCCGCCGACGATCTCGTTCCGCGTCTGATCGCGACGGATGCGGAGTTCGCGATCGGCAGTGTCGAGGGAGAATTCGCGGAGCTCACGATCGAGACGCTGACCCGCGGCCGCCTGAGCGCGATCGGCCGCCGCACCGCCGACTTCGCGGCACGGCGCTCGCTGACATGGGACGAGTTGGCTCAGATGCCGACGATCGCGATGCGGGGCGAGACGCGGATTCGCATGCAGATCGATCAGGCGCTGGGCACCCAGGGCAAGCACCTCAACCCAACCTATGAAGTGACGCTGATCAACACCGCGCTCGCCATGACGGCGCAGGGCCTCGGCCTCGCGATCCTTCCTGCGACGATGCTGCCGGCAGATCAATTTCCGACTCTGATCGCAAAGCCGCTGATACGCCCCGCCATTACCCGCCCGGTGTCGCTGCTGCAGCGCCAGGGTCGGACGTTGTCCCCGGCCGCGCAGGCGTTTGTGGCGACGGCGCGGACGGTGCTGGCGGAGCGAGGGCCCGCAAGATCGGACTGATCTGCCGCGCTTTCTGGAAGCCCTTTTATTGTGGCGGATGATATTGGCGGAGAGGGAGGGATTCGAACCCCCGATAGGCTTGCACCTATGCCGCATTTCGAGTGCGGTGCATTCGACCACTCTGCCACCTCTCCTGAAGGCGCCAAGTAAGGAGCAGGGCCCCTGTGGTTCGGGCGTTAATAGGCGAGGATGGCGGGCCAGACAAGGCGCGAAAGGGGAAAATCCGCTGCCCGTTTCACCGCTTCCGCTCTGTTTCTCGCCGCGCAATCAATGACCGGCACGTTTTCCTGGGCTACCCCCCTCCCTGGCCCTCCCCCACAAGGGGGGAGGGAACGCACCTTTATCGGGGCACGAGGCCCGTCTCATTCATTATGCGCTGAAAGAGGGGTGGGACCGCCAGACGCGGTAAACACTGGCGGTCCCGTGCCGCTCATTGAAATACTGGCTGGGAAGGGCGGCTTCGCCGGCCAGGTGAGGCGACGGTTCCACCGTAGCGTGTAACCCGTGCACCGCAACGCAATCCGTTTCTTAACCTAACCAGACAAGGTTACTCCTTGTCATTCTTTGTCATTCTTTGCCTTTTTTCTTCCCGTTCTCCGTGGACTCCCGGTCTTTGCCATTATCTTTGCCGTTACCTTTGCCTTGGCCGTTGTCCTTGCGGCGGTTGGTGAAGCGGGCATTGCCGAGCCCGGTGCCGATGGTGAGCACGCCCCAGCGATCGACGTCCTGCATGAACGGCACCTCGGAGAGGCCCTGAACCACGCCGTCATTGTGCATCAGGATCGCGGTGTCGTGCTCGCCGATGGAAGGGATGCCCTCGAGCAGGCTCGCCGGCAGGTTGAACTTGCTGCTCTCCCAATTGCCCGGCAGATTCTGCGCGCCTTTCTCGATCGAGCCGTCCGCGTTGATCACGCCGGGACAGGCAATGCCGATGAACGGCGCCAGCTTGTAGCCTTCCTTCTCGGCCTCGGTGATCAGCCCCTTCAGCATCTTGGTGAGCCGCTTCACCGCGCCTTCGCGCGTCGGCTCGTCGTCGGCATGGCGCCACAGCTCGGACTTCACGACCTTGGCTTTCGACAGGTCTTTTGCCTTTTTCCAGCTGGTCTCCACCAGGCCGCAGCGGATGTTGGTGCCGCCGATATCGACGGCGAGGATGCTGTCATGGGCCTCGAAGATCCACGACGGCGCCAGATGCAGCGCGCCGATCAGGCCGGCTTCGTCGGGGTGATGGCGGATCGGCATCATGTCGATCTTGAAGTCCTCGGATTTGAGGATGATCTCGGTGCGCGCGATCGCGAGCTCGCCAAGCCGGGAATCGCGGAAACCGCCGCCGACCACGATGCGCTCGGTCTTGGCCCAGGCCTTGGACTTGAGGAAACGGCGGGTGACATAGGCGAGCTCCTGGGCAAAGTCCTCGATCGCGCTGTGCACCAGCGCGGAGGCCTCGGTGTCGTCCCCGATCAGGATGGCATCCAGTGTCTTCTTGCTGATCTCCTCGGACGGCTCCTTGCCGAACGGGTCCTCGCCGGTCTTGCGCAGCGGCTTGCGCCAGCGATCGAGGATCTCGCGAAACGCGCCCTTGCTGGCGCGGTCGCCGAGAAACCCGTCCTCGTCCTTCATCTCGATGTTGAAGCTGTCGATGTCCACCGACGGCAACCGCTCCGCGCCGTGGGTGGCGATGCCCGTCGTCGTCTTGACCAGCTCGTCCGTTGCCATGGTAAGCCCCTTGCCCGTCTGACTGAATTCGCGGGGACAACGGCGGGGGAACCTGTTGGTTGCCGCGCGGGCCGAAATTCGCCTGCGGGGCCGGATCGGGCCCAAATGCTTCAAATCCGGGCCGTTTTCGCCGGCTTTTCCTTGACTCCGTGCTGTCAGCGGCTATAAATCCCGCAACCGGCGCGGGGCGTTTCTCGCGCCGCTTGTTTTTGCGTGGGTTTTCAAAGGGATAACTCCCGCCCGCACAAAACTCGCATAAACCCATAACGACTGACAAAAAGCCGGCCCCGACGATATGTCGCGAGGCCGGGAATGAACACGAAGGAAAACAACGATGTTCGCAGTCATCAAAACCGGCGGCCGGCAGTACCGCGTCGTTCCGGATGATGTCCTGGAAGTAGGCAAGATCGAAGGCGAAGTCGGCTCGATCGTGCAGCTCAATGAAGTTCTCCTGGTCGGCGGCGACACGCCGATCCTGGGTCTGCCCACGGTCGCAGGTGCGTCCGTTGCGGTCGAGGTGCTCGACCACAAGCGCGGTCCCAAGGTCATCGCTTTCAAGAAGCGCCGCCGCAAGAACTCGCGCCGCAAGCGCGGCTATCGCGACGAGATCACGGTGCTGCGCATCTCGGAGATCCTGACGGACGGCGCCAAGCCCACCAAGGGGCCGCGTCCGAAGCGGGAAAAGGTCGTCAAGGAAACGACCACCGAAGAGGCCGCCGCATAATTTGATCACGCGCCATCACGAATTGATGCGTGAGAAATTGTGAAATGATTCCGTCAAGGAATTGATCTAGACATACGTAGAATTTCGGAGACGAGCCATGGCTCACAAAAAAGCAGGCGGTTCATCGCGCAACGGTCGCGATTCCAAGGGCAAGCGCCTCGGTATCAAGGCGTTCGGCGGGGAAGTTGTGATTCCCGGCAACATCATTGCGCGTCAGCGCGGCACCACCTGGCATCCCGGCCTTAATGTCGGCATGGGCACGGACCACACCTTGTTCGCCAAGGTCGAGGGTCGCGTAACGTTCCAGGCCAAAGCCAACGGCCGCACCTTCATCTCGGTGCTCCCGCTCGCAGAGGCGGCTGAATAGACGGTGGATCAAATTTGGAGTCCGCCGGGTCCCAGACCGAACCGGCGGAGTCCTTGAGATCCTAGAGATCGAAGGCTCCAGGGGAGGCGGGAAACCGGCCTCCCCTTTCGTTTGCGTGCTCATTTCACTGAGTGACTTCGACGGAGCCGGACATGTTGCAGGATTTTTCGAGCGTGACCTTGCGGGAGGCGAGACCGAGCGTCGTCGCCACCGAACGGCTGACCTTGCGGCGGCCGACCCTCGCCGACGTCAGGACCATCGCCCTCCTCGCCAACGACCGCCGTGTCGCCGAAAACACAAGGCGCCTCCCGCATCCCTATTTGCAGGACGACGCTATCGCCTTCGTCCGCGCCACCGCCGCGCCCGGCGGCGAGACCGTGTTCCTGATTGAGCATGACAGCGGCCCCGTCGGCGTGGTCGGCATCGACCGCTCGACACCCGACAATGCCGAGCTCGGCTATTGGCTCGGCGTCGAGCATTGGGGCCGGGGCTTCGCCACCGAGGCCGCGCGCGGCGCGATCGACTTCTTCTTCGAGGAGTTCGAGGACGACCATCTCTATGCAGGTGCGCGCGTCACCAACCCGGCCTCGCGCAACGTGCTGGAGAAGTGCGGCTTCCAGTGGAGCGGCGTCCAGCTGCATCGCTTCCTGGCGCTGGGCTCGTCCACGCCCGTCGACTGCTTCCGCCTGTCACGCAGTGTGTGGGCGTCGCTGAAGAGCTGGAGCAGTGCGCGGAGGGTGAGGTAGGCGGAAGCGGCCTCAACTGTCGTCCTGGCGAAAGCCAGGACCCATTACCCCAGGGTGAAGTCGTGGCGCGAACGATCAACCACGAATCTTCATCAAACTCCTCCCTGGGGTAATGGGTCCTGGATCTGCGCTCCGCTTGTCCAGGACGACGCCGATGACTGTGATTACGCCGGCGGATTCACATCCGCGTCCCCACGCCCCAGATCGCGCTCACGCAAGTAAATATAGAACCCGGCGCCGATGATGATGGCGGCGCCGACGATGGTGGCGATTTCGGGCACGTCGCCGAACACGACGAAGCCGAAGATCACCGCCCAGACGATCATCGAATATTGATAGGGCACGACGACGCTGGCCGGCGCGAGCTTGAGCGAGCGGTTAACGCAGAACAGCGCCGTGACCGAGACGCATCCCGCCAGCGCGAAGATCACGAGGCTGCCCGGTGTCGGCGGCACCCAGTGGAACGCCGACAGCACCGCACCCAGCAAGAACGTGCCGACGAATTGCGACGACGCCATCACGATATCGGGCGTCTTGCGCAGGCTGCGCGTGATCAGCATCAGCGTTGCGAAGGAAAGACTGCCGCCAAGCGCGATCAGCGCCGGCAGGCTCACCGTCTGTGCCGACGGCCGCAGCGCGATCAGCACGCCGCAGAAGCCGATCAGGATCGCCGTCCAGCGCCGCCAGCCGACCTTCTCGCCGAGAAAGATCGCCGACATCGCGGTGACGAAAATGGGCCCGGCGAGATAATAGGTGATGACGTCGGCGAGCGGCAGGTAGACCGTCGCAAGGAAGAAGGCCGCCACTTCCAGCGTCGACAGCACGACGCGAAAGAGCTGGAGGCCCGGCCGCTCCAGCTGCAGGAACTGGTGACGCTGCCGCCAGACCAGCGGCGATAGCAGCAGCAGCGCTGCGCAGGCGCGCAGGAACAGCAGCTGCCCCACCGAATAAGTCCCGACCAGGAACTTGCCCATGGCGTCGCCGAACGAGAACATGAAGATCGACAGCACCATGAGTGCGATCCCGGCGAGGCGCGCCGAGCGTTCGTCATAGGCCGAGAGATTCTTGAAGAGGGGCATTGCTGTCGTTCGTGGAAACTCGTCATTGCGAGGAGCTCTTGCGACGAAGCAATCCAGACTGTTGCCGCGGAGACAGTCTGGATTGCTTCGCTTCGCTCGCAATGACGAGCGGAGAGAGCGTCGGAATGGCGACCGGAGTCGCTTGCGGTCGTTTTAATGACGTGAGCGCCCGCGACAAGCCCACGCAAGACGAATTGAACGGATTGCCGCACTCTTCGCGTCGCGGTAGCGATAGGCGACACCGAACGAAAGAGCCAGGAAAGAGCTTAGCCATGACCGACTTCGACCCGGCCCGGCATCGCATGATCCCCGCGCAACGCTGGTTTGAGGATTTCGTGGTCGGCGAACGCTTCGTGCTGCCGAGCCGCACGCAGACGACGGCCGTGTTCGCGGCCTTCCAGACCGCGAGCGGCGACACCCATCCGGTGCATTACGACGTGGAGTATTGCCGCAGCCGCGGCATGCCGCATCTGCTCGCCCACGGTTTCCAGACGCTGATCCACACCGCACCCGGCGCAGGCCTGTTTCCGTTCATGGTCGAGGACTCCCTGGTCGGCTTCCTCGAGCAATCGAGCCGGTTCCTCAAGCCGGTGTTCGCCGACGACACAATCTATCCCGCGCTCGAGGTCACCGAGCTGGTGCCGGGACGCTCGACCGGCGCGGTGACGCTCAAAAGCACCGTGTTCAACCAGCGCAAGGAGCTGGTGCTGGAGGGTGTGCAGAAATTCCTGATCCGGCGCCGGCCATCCTAACCGCATGAAGACCAGTCCACTGCCGGTCTTCGCCAAACGCCTCCCTGTGGTTATGGGTCCCGGATCTGCGCTTCGCTTGTCCGGGACGACACGTAGGGGCCGCCGGCCAGTTGGTTAAGCAAGGCCACAAATCGCCGGGTTTCGGCCGATTTGCGGGTCTATCCGGGTTGCCGCGCGGGACCGGCTGGCCTACCTATGGCCCATGAAATTCCTAGACGAAGCAAAGGTCTATATCCGCTCCGGCGACGGCGGAAACGGCTGCGTGGCGTTCCGCCGCGAAAAATTCATTGAATTCGGTGGCCCCTCCGGCGGCAATGGCGGCCGCGGCGGCAATGTCATCATCGAGGTCGCAGACGGCCTGAACACGCTGATCGACTATCGCTACCAGCAGCACTTCAAGGCCCAGAAGGGCGAGAACGGCTCGGGGTCGGACCGCCACGGCGCCAATGGCAAGTCGATCGTGCTGAAGGTCCCCCTGGGCACGCAGATCTTCGATGAAGATCGCGAGACCATGATCCACGATTTCACGACTGTGGGCGAAAAATTCGTGCTGGCCGAAGGCGGCAATGGCGGCTTCGGCAACGCGCATTTCAAGACTTCGACCAACCGTGCGCCGCGCAATGCCAATCCCGGCCAGCCCGGCGAGGAGCGCTGGATCTGGCTGCGGCTGAAGCTGATCGCGGATGCCGGCCTCGTCGGCCTGCCCAATGCCGGCAAATCGACCTTCCTCGCCAAGGTCAGCGCGGCCAAGCCGAAGATCGCCGACTATCCCTTCACCACGCTGCATCCGCAGCTTGGCGTCGTGAATGCCGACGGCCGCGAATTCGTGCTGGCTGATATCCCCGGCCTGATCGAAGGCGCGCATGAAGGCGTCGGTCTTGGCGACCGCTTCCTCGCCCATGTCGAGCGCTGCCGCGTGCTGCTGCATCTCGTCGATGCAACCTGCGAGCACGCCGGCAAGGCCTACAAGACGGTGCGAACCGAGCTGGACGCCTATGCCGGGCAGCTCACCGACAAGATCGAGATCGTCGCGCTGAACAAGATCGACGCGGTCGAGCCGGACGAGTTGAAGAAGCAGAAGGACCGGCTGAAGCGCGCCGCCAAAAAGACCCCGCTGCTGCTCTCCGCCGCCACCGGCGATGGCGTGCAGGAAGCGCTGCGCGCTCTGGCGGATGTGATCGGCGAGAGCCCGGTCTCCGCCAAGGCGAAGAGCGCGGCCGAAGCGGAGCCTTGGTCGGTTTGAACAATCCGGCTTGAAGACCTCATGGTGAGGAGCGCGGAACGCGCGTCTCGAACCATCAAGGCCCGGCTCTCGCCCGTGGCCATCCTTCGAGACGCCCGCTTGTCGCGGGCTCCTCAGGATGAGGTTCGTTGCTTGTGACGCAGCGGAATCGGACCCCCTGCTTGTCTTCGCGCCCTCGATAGCGCAGCATCGGCCAATCAAGAAACGGCAGGGATGATTCATGGCGCGCGCGAAGAACGTTCTCTGGATCATGTGCGACCAGCTTCGCTATGACTATCTCGGCTGCACCGGCCACCCCACGCTGAAGACACCGAACATCGACGCCATGGCGAAGCGCGGCGTGCTGTTCAGCAAGGCCTATGTGCAATCGCCGATCTGCGGCCCGTCGCGCATGTCGTTCTACACCGGGCGCTACATGCGTTCGCACGGCTCGCACTGGAACGGCTGGCCGTTGCGCGTCGGCGAGCCCACCCTCGGCGATCACCTCAACAAGCTCGGCGTGCGCAACGTGCTGGTCGGCAAGACCCACATGGCGCCCGATCTCGAAGGCATGAAGGCGCTCGGCATCCCGCCGGAATCGATGATCGGCGTGCACGTCGCCGAATGCGGGTTCGAGCCCTATGAGCGTGACGACGGCCTGCATCCCACGGGGCGGCCGCGCCCGAAATACGACGAGTATCTGCGCCAGCAGGGTTTTGATGCGCCCAATCCCTGGGAGCATTGGGCCAATTCCGGCGCGGCCGAGGACGGCTCGCTCCAGAACGGCTGGCTGCTCGTGCATGCCGACAAGGCCGCGCGCGTGCCGGACGAGCATTCCGAAACGCCCTACATGACGCGACGCGCGATGGACTTCATCGGCGAAGCGGAGACCGACGGCAGGCCGTGGTGCCTGCATCTGTCCTACATCAAGCCGCACTGGCCCTACATTGCGCCCGAACCTTACGCCAGCATGTATTCGACATCGGACATGATCCCGGTGATCCGCTCCGAGCGCGAGCGCCAGAACCCGCATCCGGTGTTCGGCGCCTATATGGACATGCGCTACTCCCGCAACATGGCGCGCGACGATGCCCGCGAGAAGGTGATCCCGACCTATATGGGCCTGATCACCCAGATCGACGACCAGATGGGCGTGCTGATGAAATTCCTGGAGGAGCGCGATCTGCTGGACACCACCATGATCGTGTTCACCTCCGATCACGGCGACTATCTCGGCGATCACTGGATGGGCGAGAAGGACCTGTTCCACGAGCAGTCGGCGAAGATCCCGCTCATCATCATCGATCCCTCGAAGGAGGCGGATGCGACGCGCGGCACGCGCAACGATGCGCTGGTCGAAGCCATCGATCTCGCGCCGACCTTCGTGGATTATTTCGGCGGCAAGGTGCCGGGCCATATCCTCGAGGGACGCTCGCTGCTGCCGCTGATGCGCGGCGAGAGCCCGCCCGATTGGCGCAAGGTGGCGTTCTCCGAATACGACTATGTCATGCAGGACGTGCGGCTGAAGCTGAACCAGCCGATCGAACGCTGCCGCCTGTTCATGGTGTTCGACGGCCGCTGGAAATACATCCACGCGTCAGGCTTCCGCCCGATGCTGTATGACCTCGAAACCGATCCGGAAGAGTTTCTGGATCGCGGCGACGATCCAGAGTGCGCCGGCATCATCGCACGACTGCAAGCCGAATTGTTCGACTGGGCGCTGCATCCCAACGACCACATCACAACACCGCGCGAGAAGATCGCGGCCTATGCCGACAACCAGCTCCAGGTGAAGGGCGGGATTTTGATCGGCATCTGGGACGAAGCGGAGCTGGCGTCGATCAAGGACGGCATCGCGCAACGCGCGAAGCTCTAAGACCCTCATGGTGAGGAGGCGCGAAACGCCGTCTCGAACCATGCAGGCCGCGCTGTGGCAGTCGGGCCTTTCATCCTTCGAGACGCGCGCAAGAGCGCGCTCCTCAGGATGAGGAGAGAGTGAAGCGCTCGGGTCAATTCTCGATCTTGTACCCCGTCGCCTTCACGATCGGCTGCCAAAAGGCGGTGTTGGCGGCGAGCTCCTTGGCCAGACCTTCCGCACTGCTGCCGACCGGGATCAGCCCGATCGCGGTGAGCTTCTCCTTCACCTCAGGCTTGGCGAGCGCGGCGCTTGCGGCCGCGCCGAGCTTGCTGGCGAATTCCGGCGCGCTGCCGGCGGGAAGCCACATGCCGTACCAGGCGTCGGCGACGAGATCGATGCCGCTCTCCTTCAAGGTCGGTACCTCCAAGGCAAACGGCGAACGTTCGGCGCTCGCGACCGCGATGATCTTCACGCCCTTGGCGCGATGCTGCGGCAGCGCATCGGCCAAAGTGACGATGCCGAAGGAGATGTGACCGCCGATGATGTCGTTGAGGATGGGCGCGCTGCCGCGATAGGGCACGCGCGTCATGGGGATGCCGAGGTCCTTCTCGAGCTTGGAGCCCATGAAATGCGGGATGGTGCCGTTGCTCGGCACGCCGAACGATGCCTTGTCCGGATGCGCCTTCAGCCAGGCGACGAATCCCCTGAAATCCGCGGCATCGATCGTCGGGCTGATCACGACGGCGAACTCAAACCGCGCCAGCAGCGAGACCGGGACGAAATCTCTTGCGGTGTCGAAGCTCGGGGTCGTCTCCACCATCGGCAGCAGGTACATCGTGGGCCCGGTGGTCACCAGCACCATACTGCCGTCGGGGCTGCCCCCTTTCACCGCCTTGATGCCGATCAGGCCGTCTCCGCCGGTGCGGTTCTCGACCACGATGGTCCGCTGCAGCCCCGGCGCCATCTCCTGTGCGATCAGCCGGCACAGCGTGTCGCCACCCGCTCCCGCCGCGAACGGGAAGATCATTTTTGTCAGCCCGGTCTGTGCTTGCGAACCGCCCACCTGCGCCAACAACGGCAACCCGAGGCATCCGGCGATGAAGTTGCGGCGATCCATTGGTTTCCTCTTTGAGCCCATTATGGTTGGCGACAGTTAGAGCCAGACGGGCGCTCCGGACAAGCGCCGTTTACCGGGCCTGCCGCCTTGCGCCGGCCATCGTCCTGCTGCAAAAGCAGGCCTTACCGGCGCCGCTCTCCAGCACATACACACACCACATACATAGATGGCCAGCCCCGAACTCAGTCAATTCCGCCGCATCGTCGTCAAGGTCGGCTCCGCGCTGCTGGTCGATTCCGACAAGGGCGAGGTGCGGGCGTCCTGGCTTGCCGCGCTCGCCGACGACATGGCCAAGCTGCATCGCGAGGGGCGGGACGTTCTCGTCGTCTCTTCCGGCTCGATCGCGCTCGGCCGCAGCCGCCTGAAATTGCCGCGCGGCCCGCTGAAGCTGGAGGAGAGCCAGGCGGCCGCCGCCGTCGGTCAGATCGCGCTGGCGCGGATCTGGTCGGAGGTCCTTGGCGCCCACGGCATCGGCGCCGGCCAGATCCTGGTGACGCTGCAGGACACCGAGGAGCGCCGCCGCTATCTCAACGCGCGCTCCACCATCGGCAAGCTCCTGGAGTGGCGCGCGATCCCCGTGATCAACGAGAACGACACGGTCGCCACCAACGAGATCCGCTACGGCGACAATGACCGCCTCGCCGCGCGCGTCGCCACCATGGCGAGCGCGGACCTGCTGGTGCTGCTATCGGACATCGACGGGCTCTACGACGCCCCGCCGAAGAACAACCCGAACGCCAAGCTCATTCCCGTCGTCGACAGCATCTCCTCGGAGATCGAGGCCGTTGCAGGCGACGCCGAATCCGAGCTCTCGCGCGGCGGCATGCGCACCAAGGTCGAAGCCGCAAAAATCGCGACCACAGGCGGCACGCATATGCTGATCGCCTCGGGCAAGATCGAGCATCCCCTTCAAGCGGTCGCCGATGGCGGCCGCTGCACCTGGTTCCTGACGCCGGCCAATCCCATTACGTCGCGAAAACGTTGGATCGCGGGCTCGCTGGAGCCGAAGGGCACGCTGACCATCGACGCCGGCGCGGTCGCGGCGCTGCGCGCCGGCGCCAGCCTGTTGCCGGCCGGCGTGATCAAAGTCGAGGGCCAGTTCGCCCGCGGCGACGCCGTGATCGTGCGCGGCCCCGACACCAGCGAGGTCGGCCGCGGCCTGATCGCCTACGACGCCGACGATGCCGAGCGGATCAAGGGCCGCTCCTCCCCGGATGTGATGGCGATTCTCGGGATCAGCGGGAGGTCCGAGATGATCCACCGGGACGATCTGGTGATGGGCGGGTAGGGGCCGGCAGGCGCCCAGACCGTCATGCCCGGGCTTGTCCCGGGCAACCACGTTCTTTGCACCGCGTGGTAATCCGTGGATGGCCGGGACAAGCCCGGCCATGACGCCGTAGATGGGTCATTGGCCCAGCCGAACCAGCACGTGAAGCCCTGCCATACCCTCCCCGCCCTTCGCAAAAGCGGGATTTCCGTGCTAGGACACCGCCTTAGCAGAAGGTTGAAACTCCCCATGGCCGCCCCCCTCAAAGCCGTCGACGGCAATGCCGATCTTCAGGCGCTGATGACCGATCTCGGTACCCGTGCCCGCGCTGCCGCGCGCGTGCTGGCGCTGGCGCCGCCGGAGCAGAAGAACCGGGCGCTCGAGGCCATGGAGCGGGCGATCCGCAACAATGCAGCTGCGATCCTTGCCGCCAATGCCGAGGACGTCACCGAGGCCCGCGCCTCCGGCAATGCCACCTCGTCCTTCATCGACCGCCTGACGCTGACGCCGGCGCGGGTCGAGGGCATGGCCGAGGGCATCGGCATCGTGCGCGGCATCGCCGATCCGGTCGGCATCGTCACCGAGAGCTGGCAGCGGCCGAACGGCATGACCATCGAGCGCGTGCGCGTGCCGCTCGGCGTCGTCGGCGTGATCTTTGAGAGCCGGCCAAACGTTGCGGCGGACGCTGGCGTGCTGTGCCTGAAGTCGGGCAATGCCGTGATTCTGCGCGGCGGCTCCGACAGTTTCCGCTCCTGCCGCGCGATCCATGACTGCCTGGTGCAGGGCCTGCGCGAAGCGGGCCTCCCCGAGGCTGCAATCACGCTGGTGCCGACGCGCGACCGCGCGGCGGTAGGCCAGATGCTGTCGGGATTGAACGGCGCCGTCGACGTGATCGTGCCGCGCGGAGGCAAGAGCCTGGTCGCGCGCGTCGAGCAGGAAGCGCGCGTGCCGGTGTTTGCGCATCTCGAAGGCGTCAACCATGTCTATATCGACGGCAGCGCCGACCTCGCCATGGCGAAGTCGATCGTGCTCAATGCCAAGATGCGCCGTACCGGCGTCTGCGGCGCCGCCGAGACGCTGCTGGTCGATCGCGCCGCTGCCGGTAAAAACCTGAAGCCGCTGGTCGAGATGCTGATCGAGGCCGGCTGCGAAGTGCGCGGCGACGATGCCGTGCAAAAGACCGATGCCCGCGTCAAACCCGCGAGCGCGGACGATTGGGACACCGAATATCTCGATGCGATCATCGCAGCGAAGGTGGTGGACGGCGTCGACGGCGCGATTGCGCATATCCAGAACCACGGCTCGCACCATACCGATGCGATCGTGAGCGCCGATGAGACCGCTGCGAAGAAATTCCTGAGCGAGGTCGATTCGGCGATCGTGCTGCACAACGTCTCGACGCAGTTCGCCGACGGCGGCGAGTTCGGCTTCGGCGCCGAGATCGGCATCGCCACCGGCAGATTCCATGCCCGCGGCCCGGTTGGCGCCGAGCAGCTGACGAGCTTCAAATATCGCGTTCACGGCACCGGGCAGACGCGGCCGTAGACGACGCAAGGCGCGGGGCATTGAGCAACAATTTCGTCGCGCCACGTTTCTTCGCGCAGGCCATACCAAGCCACACTTCGGGCATGCGCATCGGCCTGCTCGGCGGCTCGTTCAATCCGCCGCACCAGGCTCATCGCGCGATCAGCCAGTTCGCGCTGAAACGTCTCCAGCTCGATCGCGTGTGGTGGCTGGTGACGCCAGGCAATCCGCTGAAGGAGAACGGCGCGTTGCACGAGCTCGGCGAGCGCATGCAGGCGGCGCGCGACGTGGCCGACGACCCCAGGATCGAGGTGAGCTGTCTCGAATCCGTCATTCGCACGCGCTATACTATCGACACGATCAACACCTTGCGCTGCCGCCTCTCGGGCTTGCGCTTTGTCTGGATCATGGGCGCCGACAACCTCGCTCAATTCCATCGTTGGCAGCACTGGCGGCGCATCGCCGGTCAGGTGCCGATCGCGGTCATCGATCGCCCGCCGCAGAGCTTTCGTGCCCTCGCCTCTCCCGCCGCCCAGGCGCTCAGGCGCTACCGCTTGCCGGAGAATGAGGCGCCATTGCTTGCCGATCGGGCCGCCCCGGCCTGGGTATTCCTGACCGGTATGAAGCTGAATCTCTCGTCGACCGGCTTACGGAACCCGGACGGAAGCTGGAAAGGTACGAAGTGAGTCGGATTTGTGCGAACGCCATGCGGCCTTCGGCTCTCTGGCATATTGAAACCCTTAACCCCACATGATGTAGTGTAACCAGTGAGCGCCGGATTCGGCGTTCGCGATACAGTGAAAGGAATGGTCCCTGACCACATCTGTATTGTCCAAGACAGCATCACCCAAGACGGCTTCACTGAAGTCTGTTTTACCCAAGGTTGCCAAGCCGACGCGTAAAACATCGACCAAAGCTGCGGCCTTGAAGGCGCAACCCGACGCCGACAAGACGCTGAGCCTGATCCTCTCCCGCCTCGACGACATGAAGGCGGAAGAGACGGTTACCATCGACCTTCGCGGCAAATCGGCCTACTCCGACTACATGATCGTCACGACCGGCCGGGTGAACCGGCACGTCGGCGCGATCGCGGAGAACGTCGCCAAAGGCCTCAAGGAAAACGGCATCAAGAACATCCACGTCGAGGGCTTGCCCAATTGCGACTGGGTGCTGATCGATTCCGGCGATGTGATCGTGCACGTGTTCAGACCCGAGGTCCGCGAGTTCTACAGTCTCGAGAGATTGTACACGCAGGGCCCAGGGGCGGCGAAGGCGATCTGAGAGGCTGCTGGCCGATTTCGAATCGGCTGACGCGCATGCTAGCGTCGTGCGCGCGCATATCGCGCGCGGTCCAGAAAACGCGACCCTGAACATATCATGCGCATAGCCGTCATTGCGGTGGGCCGGCTGAAGCAGGGCCCCGAACGGGAGCTTGCCGACCGCTATTTCGAGCGGTTCGACGAGGCCGGCCGCAAGCTCGGATTCCGCGAGCTCGCCATCCACGAATTGCCCGAAAGCCGCGCGCGCGATACCGCGACGCGGATGGCCGAAGAGGCGGCGGCGATCTCGGCGCATATTCCCGAAAAATCGGTCCTGGTGGCGCTGGACGAGCGCGGCCAGAATCTGGATTCGACCGTATTCGCACGGCATCTCGGCCGCTGGCGCGACGAGGGTGCCGGCCACACTATCTTCATGATCGGAGGGGCGGACGGACTTTCGCCCGAATTGCGCCGTAAGGCCAAGCTCGCGATCGCGTTCGGCTCTGCGACCTGGCCGCATCAAATGGTCCGCGTCATGCTTCTGGAACAGCTTTATCGGGCCGCCACCATTCTGGCCGGCCACCCCTATCACCGCGCGTGATCCGCGCCACAACGAGCACCTTTGCCTATAGCGATGCGAGCGCCTGTCCTCAACCTGCTGCTGATCGCCGGCATGACCGGCGCAAGTATTTTGGGCGCAAGCCTTGCGCAAGCTCAGACGCCTGCACCGCAGACTGCGGCCGTCGCGCCCGATGCGATCAAGCAGCGCGAGCAGGAGCTCGAAGCCGCGCGCGCCAGCAAGAAGAGCGCGGAGGAAGCGCAGGCCAAGCTCAAGGCCGAGATCACCTCGCTCGGCCAGGACCGCACCCAGCTCAATCAACAGTTGATCGACACCGCCGCCAATGTGCGCACCGTCGAGACCAAGATCGACGAAGCCGAAGCGCGGCTGCGATCGCTGAACGGCCGCGAGCAGGCGATGCGCAGCTCGCTCGATTCGCGCCGCGCCGACATCGTCGAGGTGCTGGCGGCCTTGCAGCGCGCCGGAAGGCGGACGCCGCCGGCGCTGTTGGTAAGGCCCGAGGATGCCCTGCAATCGCTGCGCACGGCGATGCTGCTCGGTGCCGTGGTGCCGGAATTGCGCGGGCGCGCCGAGAAGATCGCAAGCGAGCTCGGCGAGCTCGTGGCCTTGCGCAAGACCATCGCGACCGAGCGCGACCAGCTTGCCTCCGACCGCGACAAGGTCCGCAACGACCAGACCCGGCTCGCAGCTCTGGTCGACGAGCGGCAGCGCCAGCAGGCGTCGCGCGAAAAGGACCTCGACGCCGAGAATGCGCGCGCCGTCGCGCTCTCACGACAGGTCGGCGATCTCCAGGGGCTGATCGCCAAGATGGAGCAGGATCTGCAAAGTGCCGCCAAGGCGGCCGAGAAGGCGGCTGAGGCCGCCAAGCAGGCCGAGGCAAAGGCCGCTGCAAACGCGGCCGCCAGCGCCAAGACCGGCCCTGGCGCTTTCAAGGATCGTTCCCGGACCACCCCTGCGATGGCCTTCGCTGCGGCCAAGGGCCTGCTGCCTCTTCCGGTTAACGGTAACAAGATCAGGGATTTCGGCGGTTCGGACGGGCTCGGCGGGGTCCAGAAGGGCATTTCGCTGGCGACCCGGCCCGGCTCCCAGGTCACGACGCCGTGTGATGGCTGGGTAGTCTATGCCGGCCCCTTCCGCAGCTATGGACAACTCTTGATCCTCAATGCCGGGGGCGGGTATCATGTGCTGATCGCCGGGATGGAGCGCATTTCGGTCAACATCGGTCAGTTTGTGCTCACGGGGGAGCCTGTCGCGACCATGGGGTCGACTTCTCAAGTCGCCTCCATTCTCGCCACGAACGCGAGTCAACCTGTGCTCTATGTCGAGTTCCGCAAAGACGGCACTCCAATCGATCCAGGCCCATGGTGGGCCGCAAATGAAGGCGAGAAGGTTCGCGGATGATGCGCAAGACTTCAGTTATCCTCCTCAGCGCGGCCACCGGTGCGGCGCTGACGCTGTTCGTGACGCAACCGCGCGCAGTCTTCATGGGCTCCAGCGCGCGAGCCGCCACCGCGGACACCTATCGCCAGCTCAATTTGTTCGGCGACGTCTTCGAGCGCGTGCGCTCGGACTATGTCGAGAAGCCCGACGACACCAAGCTGATCGAATCCGCGATCAGCGGCATGCTCACCGGTCTCGATCCGCATTCGAGCTACATGGACGCCAAGAGCTTCCGCGACATGCAGGTGCAGACCCGCGGTGAGTTCGGCGGCCTCGGCATCGAAGTCACGATGGAAGACGGCCTGATCAAGGTGGTCTCGCCGATCGACGACACCCCGGCCTCGCGCGCCGGCGTCATGGCCAACGACATCATCACCAATCTCGACGACGAAGCGGTGCAGGGGCTGACCCTGAACCAGGCAGTCGAGAAGATGCGCGGCCCCGTCAACACCAAGATCAAGCTCAAGATCATCCGCAAGGGCCAGGACAATCCGATCGACGTCACGCTGGTGCGCGACAACATCCGCGTCCGTTCGGTGCGCGCCCGCATCGAGGCCGACGACATCGCCTATATCCGCATCACCACCTTCAACGAGCAGACCACCGAAGGCCTGAAGCGCGAGGTCGCCAACCTCTCGAATCAGATCGGCGACAAGCTGAAGGGCTACGTCATCGACCTCCGCAACAACCCGGGCGGGCTGCTCGAGGAAGCGGTCACCGTCTCCGACTCCTTCCTGGAGAAGGGCGAGATCGTCTCGACCCGCGGCCGTAATGCCGAGGAGACCCAGCGCCGTACCGCGCATACGGGCGACCTCACCAAGGGCAAGCCGGTCATTGTGCTGGTCAACGGCGGCTCGGCTTCGGCGTCGGAGATCGTCGCCGGCGCGCTGCAGGACCACAAGCGCGCGACCATCGTCGGCACGCGTTCGTTCGGCAAGGGCTCGGTGCAGACCATCATTCCGCTCGGCTCCGGCAACGGCGCGCTGCGTCTGACCACGGCGCGCTACTACACGCCGTCGGGCAAGTCGATCCAGGCCAAGGGCATCGTGCCCGACATCGAAGTGCTGCAGGACGTGCCGGACGAGCTGAAGTCGCGCACCGACACCAAGGGCGAAGCTTCGCTGCGCGGCCATCTCAAGAACGACGGCGACGAGAAGACCGGCTCGCAGTCCTACGTTCCGCCGGACGCCAAGGACGACAAGGCGCTCAAGCTCGCCGACGATTTGCTCCACGGCATCAAGAACAGCGCCTCCGCAGCGCCCACCCCGGGCGGCGACAAGGCCACGACCGACAAGCCCAAAGCGGCGAACTAAGTCGGCGCATCGCGATCTGACGAAAAGGGCGGCTCCCGGAGCCGCCCTTTTTGCTTGGAGCTCCTGATATCCCCGGCCTATCCCGGCCTGCCGCCGCTTGACCCCGGCGTGGTATCGTCATCTCGAGTGATTCGGGATCGCGCATGACTGAAACGGCCGATGATCTGAGCGCCCCGCTCGGACGGGACAAGCCGCGCCGGAAACGCCGGCTGCGGCTGCCGTTCACCGCCATGCAGCTGCTCGCAGTCCTGCTCGGCCTGTTCCTGGTCACCTTTGCCGGCTTCGCCATCTTCAACAAGGACCCGCTCGGCGGCGAGCCGATGACGCGGCTCGCGATCCGCGAGCCCAGTGCCGCAGACAAGGCCGGCGACGACAAGCCGGCCGCCGCCAGCCACGGCCAGGACAGCAAGCAGGAAAGCAAGCACGAGGCCAAGGAGGCACTGAAGCAGGCGGGCGAGCAGAAGACCGTCACCATGATCGACGGTTCCACCGGCACCCGCCACGACGTGGTGATCGGCGGCGATGCCGCCGGCAAGAGCGAGCCGGCCTCAGCCTCCGCACCGCCGCCCGTCATGGCCGGGATCGACACAAAACTCCTCGAGAAATCGCGCTACGGCATGATCCCGGCGATTTCCGGGGATCTGAAGCCGTTCAACGTCTATGCGGCGGATGCCGATCGCGCCAAGGCCGCCAAGATGCCGGTGGTCGCGATCTTGATCGGCGGCCTCGGCGTCGGCGCCGCCAAGACCACCGATGCCATCATGCGGCTGCCACCGGCGGTGACGCTGGCCTTCACACCCTATGGTTCCGATCCAGGAAAACTTGCCGAGCGCGCCCGCGCCCAGCGCCACGAGATCTTCCTCCAGATCCCGATGGAGCCCTATGACTTCCCCGACAACGATCCGGGACCGCAGACGCTGCTGACCTCGCTGAGTGCCGACCAGAACATGGACCGCCTGTACTGGCATCTGAGCCGGATGCAGGGCTATGCCGGCCTCACCAATTTCATGGGTGCCCGCTTCATCGCGACGGAGCCGGCGATGCAGCCGATCATCCGCGAGGCGGCCAGGCGCGGTCTCGGCTTCTTCGACGACGGCTCCTCGCCCCGCAGCATCGCACCGCAGGCCGCCGGCAGCCTGGCGATGCCGTTCGGCAAGGGCGATATCGCAATCGACGCAGTGCCGACCCCGGCCGAGATCGACCGCGCCCTGACCAAGCTCGAAGCGGCGGCGCGCGAGCGCGGCGTGGCCGTAGGCACCGCCTCCGCCCTCCCGGTCTCGATCGAGCGCATTGGCGTCTGGACCAAGACATTGGGCGACCGAGGTATCCTTTTGGTGCCATTGACAACCGCGATGCTGAAATCAAAATCCAGCTAAATCAACGGATTGGTACGGCACAGGCCCGCGGGGCCTGCTTCAGCCTTACCGACGGCATGCGAGAGGTCTGGCGGAATGGCGCGTTACGAGGATCTGCCCTACCGGACCTGCGTCGGCGTGATGTTGCTCAACAAGGACGGACTGGTGTTCATCGGCCGGCGTGCCGGCGGCATCGAGCATGTCGACGACACCCATGTCTGGCAGATGCCGCAGGGCGGCGTCGATCCAGGCGAGGACAATTGGGAGGCCGCCAAGCGCGAGCTCTATGAGGAGACCAGCGTGCGCTCGGTCGAGCGGCTCGGCGAGGTTCCGGACTGGCTCACTTACGACATTCCGCGCACGGTCGCCGGGCGCGCCTGGAAGGGCCGCTACCGCGGCCAGCGCCAGAAATGGTTCGCGGTCCGCTTCACCGGCAAGGACAGCGAGATCAACGTCGAAAAGCCCGGCGGCGGCCACAAGGCCGAGTTCGTGAGCTGGCGCTGGGAACCGATGAAGAACCTGACCGGGCTGATCATCCCGTTCAAGCGTCCGGTCTACGAGCGCGTGGTGAAGGAATTTTCCGCGCTGGCGCGGGATTAGTTCAGGTCGCCATTCCAGCTTGATGCTAATGCATCGCCTGGAATGACGACGAGAGATCCACGCGTGACCCATGAAAAGCCTTACCGTCCCAATGTCGGAATCGCGCTGTTCAACGCCGATGGCCGCGTGCTGATCGGGCACCGCTTCAAGGGCGACGGACCCGAGATCATCCTGCCGGGCCTCGACTGGCAGATGCCGCAGGGCGGCGTCGACGAGGGCGAGGATTTGCGCGATGCCGCGCTGCGCGAGCTCTGGGAAGAGACCAGCGTCAAGAGCGCAACCTATCTCGGCGAGACCGACTGGCTGACTTACGAATTTCCGCCCTATGACGGGCCGCAGACGCATCGGCTGGCGAAATTCCGCGGTCAGCGCCAGAAATGGTTCGCGCTGCGCTTCACCGGCAAGGATGACGAGATCGATCCGCTGACGCCGCGCAACGGGCAGCCCGCCGAGTTCGACGCCTGGCGCTGGGAGCGGCTCGACCGCGTCCCCGATGTCGTGGTGCCGTTCCGCCGCCACGTCTACAGCGCAGTGGCGCAGCAGTTTGCGCCCTTCGCCAACTAAAAACGCGAAAACAACCCCATGCACAGTAGAACGGGGTTGAAATCATTAGAGAACTTTCGCCGGAAATTTGCGCGAGCCTAATTGATCGGTCCCACCGTGAACGGGCCGATCGCGATGACGTGGCAGTCGCTGTCGCGCTTGGCGCAGTCGGCGAGCGCGGAACTGACGGCGGTCTGCTCGTCCGCGGCCTTGAGGCCGAGGCCCGGCCGGCCCGCGGTGCCGACCGCGACGGCGTTCCAGCCCATGCCGTCGGCGAGCTTGCGCACGACCTCGTCGCGCGCATCTGCGACGATCGAGGCGTTGGACGCCGCGTGGAAGAAGCCGGTGATCCTCAGCAGGGTCGGGATCGGCACGACGAAATTCTCGTCGACCGCAACGACCAGGCAAGCGACGCCGGCGATCGCGCCGCACGATTCCAGCGAACGCCGCGCGGCATCGTCGGCGGATGATGCGCCCATCACCATGAAATATTGACCGCCCGGGCCGAGCGCGACCGCGCGGGATTTTGCAGCGGGCACGAACATGTTCTCGAGGCGGACTTTCGCGGGATCGCGCACCATCGGAAAGTCTTTGGAGGCAAAGGCACGCTCGGTCATGGCATCATGCCGGATGAACGGTTGCGGCGGCATCGGCGGCTTGCCGTGCGTGTAGACAATGTTGTTGCCGACCGCATAGAGCTCGCAGCGCCGCGGCGACTGCGCGGCATCGGCGCGCTTCTGACACTGATCGAGTGCGGCGTTGCGCGCGGCTTCCTCGTTCGGCTGATTCAACGACGCGCCGGTGAACCCGCCGACATTGAGCGCGAACGCCTTGTAGTTGCCGGCAGCGGAATAGTCGCCAGCCAGGTAGTTGCGGATGCGCTCGTTGATAAAGGGGACGCTGTCGGCGGGAAACTTGCCGGCCATCGGTGAAGCCGATGGTGCCGGCATGGGCATCGGCGCTTTCGCTGCCATGGTGGCTGACGGGCTTGGCGCTGCTGCCGCAGCCGCGCTGGGCATCGGACTTGATGCAGAGCTTGGCGCAATCGCTGCAACCGCCGGCGCCCTGGTGGTCTCGAGCTTGGTGAAATAGAGGAAGCCACCGACGCCGATGGCGACGACGGAGACGACACCGACCACCAGCGGCCACATCCAGTTCGGCGCGGCCGCAGCCTTCGCCACCTTCTTGATCTGCGGCGTCGCGTAGCTGCCGTCCCCGCGCCGCATTGCCACCATGTAGGCGTGCACCGGCGTCGGGATGTTCTTGACCTCCTGCGCGCCGATATCGGCGAACTGCACCGACAGCTTGTTGGCGACCTGCTCGTGCACGGCGCGAGAGACGCAGATGCCGCCGACCTCGGCGAGGCCCTCGAGCCGGGCGGCGATGTTGACGCCGTCACCGAGCAGATCGCCATCGCGCTCGACCACGTCGCCGATGGTGATGCCGATGCGGAACGACATCTGCCGGCTTGGCGGATAGGCCATGTTGCGGGTTCGCAGGGATTCCTGAATGTCGATCGCGCAGCGCACCGCATCGACTGCGCTTGGAAATTCCGCGAGCACGGCGTCACCCGCAGTGTTGAAGATGCGTCCGCCCGCCTTGGCAATGAAATCGTCGACAACCTCGCGATAGGAGGCGAGACGCCGCAGCGTCTCCTCTTCGTCTTCCGCGACCAGTCGTGAATAGCCGGCAATATCGGCTGCGAAAATCGCTGCGATCTTGCGTTTCATTTGCGGCCGGCCCCCGGAACAAAGTTCGCGAGCGCAGAATGGCGCGATCGGCGGCGCGGTGCAACAAAGTTTCAGCGCCCGCCACTTCCGTGACGAGCGCTGAACTTATTCAGGAATTTTCAGTTCGGGCCCCGGCGCGATGCACCGGGGCTTAATGCATAGCCGTGCTGCTGAGCTGCTGCTGGATGCTCTTGAAATGGTCGAGCCGCGCGATGGCTTGATCGAGCTCGTTGCCTTCGTGCTCCTTCAATCCCTCTTCCATCTCCGAGATAGTCGCGGCGAACTGGGCGCGATCGAGCTCGGCCAGCGAGGTCGCGACGTCGGCGAGTACCGTCAGGCCCTTGTCGGAAACTTCGGCGATACCGCCGAGCACGATGATCTTCTCGTGCTTGCCGCCGGTGGTCACGGTGAGAATGCCGGGCCGGATCGCGGCCACGACCGGAGCGTGTCCCGCCAGCACGCCGAAATCACCTTCGACGCCGGGGATATCGACCTGGTCGACCTCGCCCGAGAAGGCGAGCTTTTCCGGCGAGACGAGATCGAAGTGGAAGGTGGCCATTGGAAACCTGCGAATGGTGAGTAGCGAATTGCGAATGGAGCGGGAGCAGCGCGACTATTCGCTACTCCCTGCTCGCCCTTCGCAGCTTAGGCCGCCTCGGCCGCCAGCTTCTTGCCCTTCTCGATCGCCTCTTCGATGGTGCCGACCATGTAGAAGGCGGCTTCCGGCAGGTGATCGTACTTGCCTTCGCAGAGGCCGCGGAAGCCCTTGATGGTGTCCGCGAGGTCGACGAACTTGCCGGGCGAGCCGGTGAAGATTTCGGCGACGTGGAACGGCTGCGACAGGAAGCGCTCGATCTTGCGGGCGCGGGCCACCGTCAGCTTGTCCTCTTCCGAAAGCTCGTCCATGCCGAGAATGGCGATGATGTCCTGCAGCGACTTGTAGCGCTGCAGCACCTGCTGGACCTGACGCGCGGTGTCGTAATGCTCCTGGCCGACGACGAGCGGCGAGAGCATGCGCGAGGTCGAGTCGAGCGGATCCACCGCCGGATAGATGCCCTTTTCCGAGATCGCGCGGTTCAACACCGTGGTGGCGTCCAAATGCGCGAACGAGGTCGCGGGCGCCGGGTCGGTCAAGTCGTCGGCCGGAACGTAAATGGCCTGCACCGAAGTGATCGAACCCTTCTGCGTGGTGGTGATGCGCTCCTGCAGCGCGCCCATGTCGGTGGCAAGCGTCGGCTGGTAACCCACGGCGCTCGGGATACGACCGAGCAGCGCCGACACTTCAGAACCGGCCTGGGTGAAGCGGAAGATGTTGTCGACGAAGAACAGCACGTCCTGACCCTGGTCACGGAAGTGCTCGGCGACGGTCAGACCGGTGAGGCCGACGCGGGCGCGGGCGCCGGGCGGCTCGTTCATCTGGCCGAACACCAGCGCGCACTTCGACTTGACGCTCGGATCCGGATTGTGCGGATCGGCGTTGACCTTGGACTCGATGAACTCGTGATAGAGGTCGTTGCCCTCGCGGGTACGCTCGCCGACGCCGGCGAACACGGAGTAACCACCGTGCGCCTTCGCGACGTTGTTGATCAGCTCCTGAATCAGCACGGTCTTGCCGACGCCGGCGCCGCCGAACAGGCCGATCTTGCCGCCCTTGGCGTAGGGCGCGAGCAAGTCGACGACCTTGATGCCTGTGACGAGAATTTCAGCTTCGGTCGACTGGTCGGTGTAGCTCGGCGCTTCCTGGTGGATGGCGCGCATGCCTTCGGACTGGATCGGGCCGGCTTCGTCGATCGGCTCGCCGATCACGTTCATGATGCGGCCGAGCGTGCCCGCGCCGACGGGAACCGAGATCGGCTGACCGGTGTCGGTCACTTCCTGGCCGCGGACCAGACCTTCGGTCACGTCCATCGCGATCGTGCGCACGGTGGACTCACCGAGATGCTGCGCAACTTCCAGCACGAGGCGGATGTTGCCGTTCCTGGTTTCCAACGAATTCAGAATGGCCGGCAGATGGCCTTCGAACTGAACGTCGACGACGGCGCCCATGACCTGGGTGACACGACCGACCTGGGTAGCTGCTGTAGCCATGAAGCTCTCCTTCGAAATTCTTTACTTGAACGACCGTCGTTTGGTTCGTGCGTCAGACCGCCTCGGCGCCGGAGATGATCTCGATCAACTCCTTGGTGATCTGGGCTTGACGGGTTCGGTTGTAGATCTGGGTTTGCTTGCGGATCATTTCGCCCGCGTTGCGGGTGGCGTTGTCCATCGAGCTCATCTGCGCGCCGTAGAACGAGGCGTTGTTTTCCAGCAGCGCGCGGAAAATCTGCACCGCGATATTCCGCGGCAACAGGCCGGAGAGGAGTTCGTCTTCCTCCGGCTCGTAGTCGTAGGACGTCGACGGCGCGTTCGCCGCCTTTTCTTCCACGGTCAACGGAATGATCTGCTGCGCGGTCGGGACCTGGGCGATCACCGACTTGAACTGCGCGTAGAACAGCGTGCAGACGTCGAATTCGCCGTTGTCGAAGCGGGCCAAGACCTTCTTGGCGATGTCCTCGGCGTTGAGGAAGCCGAGCTGACGAACGCCGCGCAGGTCGAGGTGCTCGATGATCTGCTTGTCGTACAGGCGGCGGAGCTGCTCGTAGCCCTTGCGACCGACGCAGAAGAATTTGACTTCCTTGCCCTGCGCGATCAGCGCCTGGGCGCGCTCGCGCGCGAGACGCACGATCGAGGAGTTGAAGGCGCCGGACAGACCACGCTCGCCGGTGCAGACCAGCAGCAGGTGAACCTGATCCTTGCCGGTGCCGCCCAGCAGCACCGGAGCGCCGGGCGAACCGGCGGCAGCGCTGGCGATGTTGGAGATCACCGCGCTCATCTTGTCGGCATAGGGCCGCGCCGCCTCGGCCGCCTGCTGGGCGCGGCGCAACCGGGACGCCGCGACCATCTGCATGGCCTTGGTGATCTTCTGCGTCGCCTTGGTGGAGGCGATGCGGACGCGCATGTCTTTAAGTGACGCCATTCTTCGTTCACCCCGGCGGTTCGACCCCTTGGATCAAGCCGCTAGCCTATCCCAGTCGTCATGCCCGGGCGTGTCCCGGGCATCCACGTCTTCGTTTCCATGCAGTGAGGCACGGAAGGCCGGGACACGAAGCCCGGCCTTGCGACCGTTCTCTTATGCGAAGCTCTTGGCGAAACCTTCGACCACCGACTTCAGCTTGGCGGCACTGTCGTCGGAGAGATCGCGGCTATCGCGGATCGCGTTGAGGATATCGACGTTCTTGCCGCGCAGCAGCGACAACAGACCGTCCTCGAACGCGCGCACCTTGTTGACCGGAAGCGGATCGAGATAGCCGTTGGTGCCGGCCCAGATCACGCAGACCTGCTCTTCCATCTTCAGCGGCGCGAACTGCGGCTGCTTCAGGAGCTCGGTGAGACGCGAGCCGCGGTTGAGCAGGCGCTGGGTCGAGGCGTCGAGGTCGGAGCCGAACTGCGCGAACGCCGCCATTTCGCGGTACTGCGCCAGCTCGCCCTTGATCTTGCCGGCGACCTTCTTGGTGGCCTTGGTCTGCGCCGAGGAGCCGACGCGCGACACCGACAGACCGACGTTCACCGCGGGGCGGATGCCCTGGAAGAACAGGTCGGTTTCGAGGAAGATCTGGCCGTCGGTGATCGAGATGACGTTGGTCGGAATGTAGGCCGACACGTCGTTGGCCTGGGTTTCGATGACCGGCAGCGCCGTCAGCGAGCCCGAGCCCTGGTCCTTGTTCAGCTTCGCCGCGCGCTCGAGCAGGCGGGAATGCAGATAGAACACGTCGCCCGGATAGGCTTCGCGGCCCGGCGGGCGGCGCAGCAGGAGCGACATCTGGCGGTAGGCGACGGCCTGCTTGGACAAATCGTCATAGATGATGACGGCGTGCATGCCGTTGTCGCGGAAGTACTCGCCCATGGTGCAGCCGGTGAACGGCGCGATGTACTGCATCGGCGCCGGATCCGACGCGGTGGCGGCCACGATGATCGAATATTCGAGCGCGCCCTGCTCTTCCAGCACCTTCACGAACTGGGCAACGGTCGAGCGCTTCTGGCCGATCGCGACGTAGACGCAATACAGCTTGATGTTCTCGTCCGGCTGCGCGTTGAGCGGCTTCTGGTTGAGGATGGTGTCGAGCGCGATCGCGGTCTTGCCGGTCTGACGGTCGCCGATGATCAGCTCGCGCTGGCCGCGGCCGATCGGGATCAGGGCGTCGATCGCCTTGAGGCCGGTCGCCATCGGCTCGTTCACCGATTTGCGCGGAATGATGCCGGGCGCCTTGACGTCGACGCGCATGCGCTTGTCGGCCTGGATCGGGCCCTTGCCGTCGATGGGGTTGCCGAGCGCGTCGACGACGCGGCCGAGCAGGCCCTTGCCGACCGGCGCGTCCACGATGGCGCGGGTGCGCTTGACGGTCTGACCTTCCTTGATCTCGCGGTCGGCGCCGAAAATGACGATACCGACGTTGTCGGTTTCGAGGTTCAGCGCCATGCCGCGGGTGCCGTTCTCGAACTCGACCATTTCACCGGCCTGGACGTTATCCAGACCGTAAACGCGGGCGATACCGTCGCCGACGGACAGCACCTGTCCGACTTCGGAGACTTCAGCTTCCTGGCCGAAATTCTTGATCTGGTCCTTGAGGATCGCGGAAATTTCCGCGGCGCGGATGTCCATCAGCCTGCCTCTTTCATCGCGTGCTTGATCGAATTGAGTTTGGTGCGAAGCGAGCTATCGATCATCCGGCTGCCAAGCTTGACCACGAGGCCACCGATGATCGAGGGATCGATCTTCACGTTGAGCGCGACGTCCTTGCCGGTGACCGACTTCAGGGCAACCTTGAGGGCGTCGAGATTCTTGTCCGAGAGCGCCTCCGCCACGGTGACGTCGGCCGTCGCCTCGCCCTTGAACCTGGCGACCAGGGCGCGATAGGCGCGGATGACGTCAGCCACCGCGAACAGGCGGCGGTTGGCGGTCAGCACTTTCAGGAAATTGGCGGAGATGCCGGCGATGCCCGCCTTGTCCAAAACGGCCGAGAGGGCCCTGGACTGGGCATCGGCCGCGAACACAGGGCTGCGGACGAGGCGCTTCAGATCGGCGCTTTCGTTCAGCATGCCCTCGAATTTTTCGAGATCGGCTTTGACCTCGTCGACCACTTTCTGGTCGCGGGCCAGTTCAAACAAGGCCGTTGCATAACGGCCCGACACACCGGAAACGGACGTATCTTCTGCAGCCACAGACGTGCTCTTTTTGCTGTCAAACTCGCAAGGGAAAAACCGTCGCCACAAAGCGGCGCCTAGCGATCCAAGCCCTTGGAATTCAAGCGGGACTTCGATTTTCGACCCCGCACGGAAGTGCCGGGCTCGTTAAAATCGCGGCTTTGCTAACATAGCAGGCGCGCACGTGCAACATGACGCCAAATTAAAGGCATGACGTTCTGTCGCCAGTTCGTCGCACTCCACGACGACGCGACGACGACCTGCCATGCCGCGGAATTGCCACAGCCCCTAAGCCCACCCCCGAGCCGATGCCGGCCATTGGTTCCTGCCCTCAGCGCATAGCGGCCATGAACACGGATCGCTGAGGCGTGATTCCGGCGCATCCAGCTTCACTCGCCGAATACTTTCCGAATTCTAAATGCGGAAAGCGATGACTTCGTTTTACAGTATTCGCGAGTAATTTAGAGGTTAACGAATCGTTAAATTCCAATATTACGGGATGTCGGCTGAATATCTCCACCGGTAACAAGATATTACACGGCGACACAGAACGGATTTACTGCCCAATTCACGCCTCATTAGGAATCGAAACGCGGTCCCGCTCGCAAACTTACGGGGGCTCCACTTGCCACATATGTGGCAATACTAGCTTAGGAACCAATATATGCTTTGTTTGAAGACGCTGGGCTCAGTGACCCGGCCGCGTACGGCGATCGCTTTTGTTGCCGCAACTCTTCTCATCGGGGGAACTGCCACCGAAGCTTCCGCCAAATCCCGGCATCACCATCGGTATTCCCACCATCATCACCGCCACCAGGCCCAGAACGATGCCAACACGTCCTCCGATTGGCGTAACGCCAATGCGTCGATGACGCCGTCGCAGGGCACCGGACGTGCCTTCTCCGGCATGGCTTCCTTTTACGGGAACGAGTCCGGCAGCAGGACTGCCTCGGGCCAGCGCTTCAACCAGAACGCCATGACCGCGGCGCACCGTTCGCTGCCGTTCGGCACCAAGCTGCGGGTCACCCATGGCGGCTCCAGCGTCATCGTCACCATCAACGACCGTGGCCCGTTCGTTCGCGGCCGTGTCCTCGACCTCTCCACGGGCGCTGCCCGCGCTATCGGCCTCACCGGCGCCGGCGTCGGCCGCGTCACCGCGGAAGTCGTCTCCTAGAGCGCGCGACGCGTGAAACAAGCCCGCCGTCTTGGGGGACGGCGGGCTTCGTCATTCCGGGGCGCGCGCAGCGCGAGCCCGGAATCCATCGAACAGCAGGGTCGGTGGATGAATGGATTCCGGGTTCGCGACTTCGTCGCGCCCCGGAATGACAGCGGCTACAAAAAGCTCTGCGGATCGACGTCGACCTCGAGCTTTTGATTGCCCTTCGGCTTCGGGCATACGGCAAGCCAGTTGCGCAGATAATCCGACAGGTCGAAGCCGCGCGCCGATTTCACCAGGATGCGGAAGCGGTAGCGGCCCTTGATGACGGCGAGCGGGGCTTCCGCTGGGCCCAGCACCACCACCCGCTCGTCGCGCGGCGCGAGCGCAACGAGGTGGCGGCCGAAGCCTTCGGCGCTCGGCCGGTCGCCGGCGGAAATGATCAGGCTCGCGAGCCGCCCGAACGGCGGATACAGCGTGCGTTCGCGCAAATCGATCTCGCTGTCGTAGAACGCTTCACGGTCGCAGGCGATCAGCGCCTTCATCACGGGATGGTCGGGCTGGTGGGTCTGGAGATAGCCGACGCCGCGGCCCTGCTCGCGCCCGGCGCGGCCGATCACCTGGTTGAGCAATTGCCAGGTGCGCTCGGAGGCGCGCGGATCGCCATTGGACAGGCCGAGATCCGCATCGACCACGCCGACAAGATTGAGCCGCGGGAAATTGTGGCCCTTGGCGACGAGCTGGGTGCCGATGATGACGTCGACGCGGCCCTCCGCGATGTCATTCAGCTCGGAGCGCATCGTCTCGATCGAGGTGATGAGATCGCTCGACAGCACCATGGTGCGCGCCTCCGGGAACAGCGCGGCCGCCTCTTCCTGCAAGCGCTCGACGCCGGGCCCGACCGCGACCAGCGATTCCTCCGCCGCGCAATGCGGGCAGGTTTGCGGACGCGGCATCGAGAAGCCGCAATGGTGACAGACGAGGCGCTGGCGGAAGCGGTGATCGACCAACCAGGCATCGCAGATGGTGCAGGCAAAGCGATGGCCGCAGGCGCGGCACAGCGTCAACGGCGCATAGCCGCGGCGATTGAGGAACAATAGCGCCTGCTCGCGCCGCTCGATCGCGGTCCTGATCTCGGACGCCAGCCACGGCGAGATGAAGCGGCCGCGCGCCGGCGGCTCGCGGCGCATGTCGATGGCCTCGATATGCGGCATGTGCTGGCCGCCGAAGCGTGACGGCAGCGCGATGCGCTGATAGCGGTTCTTGCGCGCATTGACCTCGGATTCGACCGACGGCGTCGCCGATGCCAGCACGATCGGAACCTTCGCGATATGCGCGCGCACCACCGCCATGTCGCGGGCGTGATAATGCACGCCTTCGTCCTGCTTGTAGGCCTGGTCGTGCTCTTCATCGACCACGATGAGGCCGAGATTGGCGTAGGGCAGAAACAGCGCCGAGCGCGCGCCGACCACGACCGGCGCGCTGCCCTCGGAGATCGCCGCCCAATTGCGTGCGCGGGTGCGCGGCGTCAGCTCGGAATGCCATTCCAAGGGACGCACGCCAAAACGCTGCGCGAAGCGATCGAGAAACTGGCCGGTGAGCGCGATCTCCGGCATCAGGATCAGCGACTGTTTTCCGCGGCGGATCGCCTCGGCCACGGCTTCGAAGTAAACCTCGGTCTTGCCCGAGCCGGTGACACCGTCGAGCAGCGCGACGTGAAAGCTGCCGTTGGCCGCGAGCGCGCGCATCGCATCAACTCCGGCGCGCTGGAGCGGCGAAAAATCCGGCCGGCTGAAATCCGGATCTGGCGGCGGCGGCGGTGGAGGCGGCGGCATCGGCTCGACCGTGAGCGTGCCTTCGTCGACGAGGCCGTCGATCACGCCGGCCGAAACGCCGGCCTCCTTGGCCGCCTCGGACTTGCCGTGCAGCAGCCGGTCCGACAGCACCTCGATCAGGCGCTGCCGCGCCGGCGTCAGTCGCCGCGGGAGATCGCCGGTCAGGCGCACGCCGGCGCGCACCCGCTCGGGGCCGAGGTTCTCGCCCATCCGCAGGCACATGCGCAGCACCATGCCGCGCGGGCTCAGCGTGTAATTGGCGATCCAGTCCACGACTGCACGCAGCTCGGGCTTCAGCGGCGGGATGTCGAGCTTTTCGCTGACCTCCTTGAGGCGGTTGTGCAGGCGCGGATCCGGATTGGCGTTTTCGGCCCAAACCACGGCGAGCACCTCGCGCGGGCCGAGCGGCACGCCAATAATGTCGCCCGCCTTCAGCTCCATCCCACGCGGCACCTTGTACGAATAGGTCTGGTCGAGCGCGACCGGCACCAGCACGTCGACCATGCGGGTCGCGTTGGCGGAGACGGCGTTGCTGCGCGACGTGTGGTCCATGGAGGGGAATCGGAACCCGGGGGCTTCAAGGCTAGCGCCCTGAGGCGGCCTTAGCGAACGATAAACGAGTGTGATGCGATATACTGAGTGGAATCACCACGTCCAGAGCGCATGAGCAAAGCGGCCGCCCCACAGATCGAGCTCGCCAGCGCCGATCCTGACATCGCGCAGGAGATGACGCGCTGGCTGTCGCATCTCGGCGCGGAGCGACGGCTGTCGCCGAAGACGCTCGAGGCCTATGGCCGCGATTTGCGGCAGTGCCTGAATTTCCTCTGCGGCCATTGGGGCGAGCGGGTGACGCTGAAGCGTTTCGCCGCGCTGGAAGCCACCGATATCAGGGCCTTCATGGCGATGCGCCGCGCCGATGATATTGCCGGGCGCTCGCTGATGCGCGCACTCGCGGGCCTGCGCTCGTTTGGCCGCTTCCTCGAACGCGAAGGCAAGGGCAAGGTCGGCGCACTCTCGGCGATCCGCGCGCCGAAAGTCGCAAAGAGCCTGCCAAAGCCGCTGCCGATGGCGTCGGCCAAACGTCTTGCGGACGCCGACGAGCGCGCCGGCGAGGATCGCGAGACCTGGATTTTGGCGCGCGATGCCGCGGTGATGGCACTCCTCTACGGCTCGGGCCTGCGCATCTCCGAAGCGCTGGGGCTGACGCGCCGCGAGGTGCCGCGTCCCGGTGAAGGCGACGTGCTGATCGTGACAGGCAAAGGCAACAAGACCCGCATGGTGCCGGTGCTCCAGAACGTGCTCGCGCTGGTGCAGGAGTATGTCGCGATGTGCCCGTATCCGCTGCCGGCCGAAGGCCCGATCTTCGTCGGCGCACGCGGCGGGCCGTTGAGCCCGCGCATCATCCAGCTCGCGATGGAGCGGCTGCGCGGCGCGCTCGGCCTGCCCGACAGCGCCACGCCGCACGCGCTCCGGCATTCCTTCGCCACGCATCTGTTGTCGCGCGGCGGCGATTTGCGCGCGATCCAGGAATTGCTCGGCCATGCCTCGCTCTCGACCACGCAGATCTATACCGGCATCGATGCCGAGCGGCTGCTGGAAGTCTATGCCAGCGCGCATCCGCGGCGCTGATGCTGACATGAAGCTGTCATAGCAAGCCTCGCGGCGCGCATGCCTCTTGCGCGGCGCCCGCGGTTCGGTCAATCGTGGGGAACCGAGCCAGGAGGAATTTATGAGCGCACATGAAAGCATGGAGCATGCCGAGCACGCCGAACACGCGTCCGGCTCGAACAAGAAGATCGCGCTCCTGATCGCGGTCCTGGCGCTGTTCCTGGCGATCTCCGAGACGCTCGGCAAGGGCGCCCAGACCGAATCGATCAGCAAGAACGTCGAGGCCTCCAACCTCTGGGCCTTCTTCCAGGCCAAGAGCATCCGCCGCACCGTGGTGCAGACCATGGCCGACCAGGGCAAGCTCATCCTCGGCGCGGCGAGCGACGAGGCCAACAAGGTGGCCGTGCAGAAGCAGATCGAGGACTGGCAGAAGACCGCGCAGCGCTACCGCTCCGAGCCCGAGACCGGCGAAGGCACCGAGCAGCTGGCCGAAAAGGCCAAGCACGCCGAGCATGAGCGCGACGAGGCGACTGCGAAGTATCATCACTTCGAGCTGGCGTCCGCCGCCTTCCAGATCGGCATCGTCCTGGCCTCGGCGACGATCATCACCGGCATGCTACCGCTCGCCTGGATCGCGGGCCTGCTGTCGCTTGCCGGACTTGGAATGACCGTGCTCGGCGCATGGTCGCCGCATCTGCTGCATCTGCATTGAGGCTCGTAGCCCGCATGAGCGCAGCGACATGCGGGGAGCCACAATAAGGAATCCCGGATATCGCTTTGCTCATCCGGGCTACGCGACGCTCATTGCGTCGACGCTCAACGCGCTTCGTGCACGCTCTTGCGAAAACGCTGGATCAGGCGGAGGGTTCGTGAGGACCAGCCTTCGCCGTTGCCGGCGATCAGCTCCTTGATGCGCCGCTTGACCGGATCGACCAGCTCGGCGGCCTTGGCACGCAGCTTCAGCACCAGATCGTACAGCCGCTCGAACCAGTGCATCTCCATCAGCTTGTCGCGCGTCACATCGAACACGAAGGCGGTGACGCCGACCCCGAGCAGCTTTGCGAACACGATGGTGAAGACCGCGCTGGTCCAGTATTCGTGCGTGAGCAGCCACAGGCCGACCAGCTTGAGCGGAAACAGCGGGATGATGGGCACGGCGAACACTATCAGCGTCATCGCCGGCGACAGCGCATCGACGCGGTCCGACAGCCATTGCTTGAACCGGGCGAGCGGGACAATTGCGACAACCCGCGCGACGATCGGTTCGAGATGGTCCCACAGCCAGGCTTCGATCAGGAAGATGATCGCAAGCAGGACCCAGACCGGTTGAAGCAGGCGGCGTAGCATGTGTTTCCCGCCCGATTCGGCGCTGGGCGCCACCTACATATGGATGGCCCGCTTGCCGACTGCAAGCGCGGCTTCCTTGATGGCCTCGGAGCGGGTCGGGTGCGCGTGGCAGGTGCGCGCGAGATCCTCCGCGCTGCCGCCAAACTCCATGAGAACGGCCGCCTCATGGATCATTTCGCCGGCCTCAATGCCGATAATGTGCACGCCGAGCACGCGATCGGTCTTCGCATCTGCGAGAATCTTCACAAAGCCGTCGGTGGTCTGGTTGACCTTGGAGCGGCCGTTGGCGGTAAAGGGAAACTTTCCGACCGTATAAGCCACGCCCGCCTGCTTCAGCTCCTCCTCGGTCTTGCCGACGGAGGATACTTCCGGCGTGGTATACACGACGCCTGGGATAACATCGTAGTTCACGTGGCCGGCCTGCCCCGCGATGATCTCGGCAACCGCGACGCCTTCATCCTCGGCCTTGTGCGCGAGCATCGGGCCCGCGACGACGTCGCCGATGGCATAGACGCCCTTCACGCTGGTGGCGAAGTGCGGATCGATCTGCACGCGGCCGCGATTGTCGAGCGCAACGCCGGCTTCCTTCAAGCCCAGCCCATCCGTGTACGGCACACGGCCGATACAGACGAGAACGACATCGGCTTCCAGCGTCTCGGCAGCGCCGCCGGCGGCGGGCTCGACCGTCGCCTTCAGCGCCTTGCCGGAGGTGTCCACGCCCGTGACCTTGGCACCCAGCTTGAACGCAAAGCCCTGCTTCTCCAGGATGCGCTGGAATTGCTTGGCGATCTCCCCGTCCATGCCGGGCAGGATGCGGTCGAGGAATTCGACGACGACGACTTCGGCGCCGAGACGCTTCCACACTGAGCCGAGCTCGAGGCCGATCACGCCGGCGCCGACGATCAAGAGCTTGCCGGGGACCTTGTCCAGCGACAGCGCGCCGGTCGACGACACGATACGCGTCTCGTCGATCTCGATGCCCTTCAGACGCGCGATGTCCGAGCCGGTGGCGATCACGATGCTCTTGGTCTCGATCACTTGCGACTTGCCGTCGGCGGAGATCTCGACCTTGCCGGTGCCGAGAATCTTGCCGGCTCCCTTGAGCACGTCGATCTTGTTCTTCTTCATCAGGAACTCGACGCCCTTGACGTTGCCGTCGATGCCCTGCTGCTTGAAGTTCATCATCGCAGGCAAATCGAGCTTCGGCGCGGAAACGCTGACGCCCATCTTGGCGAAGGAATGCCCGGCCTCCTCGAACATTTCGGAGGCGTGCAACAGCGCCTTCGACGGCATGCAGCCGACATTGAGGCAGGTGCCGCCGAGCGTCGCGTTCTTTTCCACCACGGCGACTTTCATGCCGAGCTGCGCTGCACGCACCGCGCAGACATAACCGCCCGGTCCGGTGCCGATGACGACGAGATCGTATGCCATGAGAGAAAGTCCCGTAAGTTTAGCGTTGAGGGATGTGTCAGCGTCCGCGCGGCGCGTCAGCGTCCGCCGGACACATCGAGAATGGCTGAGGTGACGTAGGAGGCCTCGTCCGACATCAGCCAGACGATGGCATTGGCGACTTCATCGGCAGTACCGACGCGCTTCATAGGCACCATATGGGCCAGACGATGGGCGCGGTCGGGCTCACCGCCGGCAGCGTGGATTTCGGTGTCGATCAGGCCGGGCCGGATGCCCGCGACACGAATGCCCTCGCCGGCAACCTCATGGCCGAGGCCGACGGTGAAGGAATCGATCGCGCCCTTGGACGCGGCATAGTCGACATAGGTGTTCGGCGCGCCGAGCTTGGCAGCAACCGACGACAGATTGACGATGACGCCGCCCTGGCCGCCGTGCCTGGTCGACATCCGCTTCACCGCTTCGCGCGCGCAGAGGATGGAGCCGGTGACATTGACCGCCATCACGCGCTGGATGCGCTCGGCCGACATCTCGTCGACGCGCACGCCGCTGGTCCCGACAATACCGCCATTGTTGACAAGCGCCCCGAGCGTGCCGAACGCGTCCGCGGCCTTGAACAGCGCCAGGATATCGCTTTCCTCGGCAACATCGCATTTCACCGCGACGGCATTGCCGTTGCTGGCCGCGATCTCCGCGACCACCTCATCGGCGGCCGTCTTGTTGCTGGCATAGGCGACGACGATTCGGAAGCCGCGCTTGGCCGCCGCAATCGCGGTCGCACGCCCGATGCCGCGGCTGCCGCCGGTGATGACAACGACCTTATCGGTCACACGCGCCTCCATGGTTCGACACGCGCCGTCGCGAAAGGCGACGGCGCTCGCAGAGCATCAGCGATCAGAGATCGAGCACCAGGCGCGCCGGATCTTCCAGGCTCTCCTTGACGCGAACCAGGAAGGTCACGGCTTCCTTGCCGTCGATGACGCGGTGATCGTAGGACAGCGCCAGATACATCATCGGGCGGACCTCGATCTTGCCGCCGACGACCATCGGCCGCTCCTGGATCTTGTGCATGCCGAGAATGCCGGACTGCGGCGCGTTCAGGATCGGGGTCGACATCAGCGAGCCGTAGATGCCGCCGTTCGTGATGGTGAAGGTGCCGCCCTGCATCTCGTCGATCTTGAGCTGGCCGTCGCGGGCACGGCGGCCGAAATCGGCGATGCCCTTCTCGATCTCCGCGATCGACTTGTTGTCGCAGTCGCGCACCACGGGCACGACGAGGCCCTTGTCGGTGCCGACGGCGACGCCGATGTGGTAGTAGTTCTTGTAGATCAGGTCGGTGCCGTCGATCTCGGCGTTGACGGCCGGGATGTCCTTCAGCCCCTGCACGACGGCCTTGGTGAAGAAGCCCATGAAGCCGAGCTTCGAGCCGTGCTTCTTCTCGAACGCATCCTTGTAGTGCGCACGCAGCGCCATGACGTTGGTCATGTCGACCTCGTTGAAGGTCGTGAGCATGGCGGCGGTGTTCTGCACGTCCTTGAGGCGGCGCGCGATGGTCTGGCGCAGCCGGGTCATCTTGACGCGCTCTTCGCGGGCTGCGTCGTCGGCCGGCGAGGGTGCGCGAACCTGGACCGCTGCGGCCGGCTGGTTGACCGGGGTCGGCGCCGAGGCCGCACGCTCGATCGCGGCGAGCATGTCGCCCTTGGTGACCCGGCCGTCCTTGCCGGAGCCGGGAACGGTCGAGGCGTCGATGCCGGTCTCGGCCGAGAGCTTTCGCACGGAGGGCGCGAGCGGCGAGTCGGCCGGCGGTGCTTTCGACGCGGCCGGGGCGGCGGCTGGAGCCGCCGCGGCGGGAGCAGGCGCGGGCGCGGCAGCCGGCTTGGCGGGCGTCTTTGCGACGCCGGCCGTGCCCTCGGTGATCTGCCCGAGCAGCGCACCGACCGCAACGGTCGTGCCATCTGCGGCGATGATCTCGCTCAGCGTGCCCGCGGACGGCGCCGGGACTTCGATGGTGACCTTGTCGGTCTCGAGCTCCACCAAGGGCTCGTCGACGGCGACGGGATCGCCGGCCTTCTTGAACCAGCGGCCGATGGTGGCCTCGGTGACGGATTCGCCGAGGGTCGGCACACGAATTTCAGTCATGGTCTTTTCCTTAAGGAGATCGCCAATGCGGTCGGGAATTTTCAGGTGTCATCGGCCTGCGAAAAGCAGGCCATCCAGCAAGCCGAAACGTTCGCATTCACGACGGACGCCACGGTTTGCCGGATGCCCCGCTCCAGTGCGCCATTGCACACAAGGCGGGGCATAGCGCAGCTCGAAAAAGTTCAGCTCAATGCTTCGTCCAGGAACGCCTTCAGCTGCGCCTGATGCTTCGACATCAGACCTGTGGCGGTCGCGGCGGAGGCGGCGCGGCCGACGTAACGCGGACGCCGGCTCGCACCGTTCACCTGGTTCAGCACCCATTCCAGATAGGGCTCGATGAAGTGCCAGGCACCCATGTTGCGGGGCTCTTCCTGGCACCACACCACTTCGGCCTTCTTGAAGCGCGACAGCTCGGCCACCAGCGCCTTGAGCGGCACCGGATAGAGCTGCTCGATGCGCATCAGGTAGATGTCGTCCATCCCGCGCTTCTCGCGCTCCTCGTAGAGGTCGTAATAGACCTTGCCCGAGCAGAGCACGATGCGGCGGATCTTCTCGTCGGGCACGAGCTTGACCGCTTCGCCCGGCAGCATCTGGGCGTCGTCATACAGGATGCGGTGGAAGGTCGTTCCCTTCGCGAGCTCCTCGAGGCGCGACACCGCCCGCTTGTGACGCAGCAGCGACTTCGGCGTCATCACGATCAGCGGCTTGCGGATCTCGCGATGGAGCTGCCTACGCAGCACGTGGAAGTAGTTCGCCGGCGTGGTCGGATAGACCACCTGCATGTTGTCTTCCGCGCACATCTGGAGATAACGCTCCAGACGCGCCGAGGAATGCTCCGGTCCCTGGCCTTCATAGCCGTGCGGCAGGAGGCAGACGAGGCCGGACATGCGCAGCCATTTGCGCTCACCCGAGGAGATGAACTGGTCGAACACGACCTGCGCGCCGTTGGCGAAGTCGCCGAACTGCGCTTCCCACAGGGTCAACGTGTTCGGCTCGGCGAGCGAATAGCCGTATTCGAAGCCGAGCACGGCTTCTTCCGACAGCAGCGAGTTGATGACCTCGTAATGGCCCTGCTCGTGACCGAGATGGTTGAACGGCGTGTAGCGGCTCTCGTCTTCCTGGTCGATCAGGACCGAGTGGCGCTGCGAGAAGGTGCCGCGCTCCGAATCCTGTCCGGACAGGCGGACATGGTGGTTCTCGTTGAGCAGCGTGCAGAACGCCAGCGCCTCGCCGGTCGCCCAGTCGATGCCCGTGCCGCCGTCGATCGCCTTGGCGCGGTTTTCGAGGAAGCGCTGGATGGTGCGGTGGACGCGGAAACCATCCGGCACCTTGGTAATCTTGCGACCGATGTCCTTCAGTGCGGCGATGTCGACGCCGGTGACGCCACGCCGCGCATCTTCTTCCTGATCCGCGATCTTGAAGCCGGCCCATTTGCCGTCGAGCCAGTCGGCCTTGTTGGGCTTGTAGCCGGAGCCGGCTTCGAGCTCGGCATCGAGCCGCGCGCGCCAGTCGGCCTTGGCCTTCTCGACCTCGCCCTCGGTCAGCACGCCTTCGCTGATGAGGCGGCGGGCGTAGAGCTCGAGCGTCGAGGGATGGGCCGCGATCTTCTTGTACATCACCGGCTGGGTGAAAGCCGGTTCGTCGCCTTCGTTATGGCCATGCCTGCGGTAGCAGAACATGTCGATGACGACGGGCTTGTGGAATTTCTGCCGAAACTCGGTCGCGACCTTGGCCGCGAACACGACGGCTTCCGGATCGTCGCCGTTAACGTGGAAGATCGGCGCGTCGATCATCTTCGCCACGTCGGACGGGTAAGGCGACGAACGGGAATAACGCGGATAGGTGGTGAAGCCGATCTGGTTGTTGACGATGAAGTGCACGGAGCCGCCGGTGCGGTAGCCCTTCAGGTCCGACAGGCCGAAGCATTCCGCAACCACGCCCTGGCCGGCGAACGCGGCGTCGCCATGCATCAGCAGCGGCATCACCGAGATGCGCATATCCGGCGGATCGCCGTGCTGGTCCTGCTTGGCGCGGACTTTTCCGAGCACCACGGGATCGACGATCTCGAGATGCGAGGGGTTGGCGGTCAGCGACAGATGGATGCGGTTGCCGTCGAACTCGCGATCCGAGGACGCGCCGAGGTGATATTTGACGTCGCCCGAGCCTTCGACCGCATCAGGATTGGCCGAACCGCCCTTGAACTCGTGGAACAGCGCGCGGTGCGGCTTGCCCATCACCTGGGTCAGCACGTTGAGGCGGCCGCGATGCGGCATGCCCAGCACGACCTCCTTCACGCCGAGATTGCCGCCGCGCTTGATGATCTGCTCGAGCGCGGGAATCAGCGATTCAGCACCGTCCAGGCCGAAGCGCTTGGTGCCGGTGAACTTGGTGTCGCAGAACTTCTCGAAGCCTTCGGCCTCGACCAGCTTCATCAGGATGGCGCGGCGGCCTTCGCGGGTGAAGGAGATTTCCTTGTCCGGCCCCTCGATGCGCTCCTGGATCCACGCCTTCTGCGCCGCGTTGGTGATGTGCATGAACTCGACGCCGAGCGTCTGGCAGTAGGTGCGCTCGCAGATCGCGGTGATTTCGCGCAAGCTGGCGTATTCGAGACCGAGCACATGGTCGAGGAAGATCTTGCGGTCGAAATCGGCTTCGCTGAAGCCGTAGGTCCGCGGATCGAGCTCTTCGCGATTGCGCTGGGCTTCGATGCCGAGCGGATCGAGCTTGGCGTGGAAGTGGCCGCGCATGCGGTAGGACCGGATCAGCATCAGGGCCCGGACCGAGTCGCGGGTGGCCTGGAGCAAATCGGCGGAGGAGAGGCCGGCGCCCTTGTCGCCACCCTTGGCCTGCGCTTTGGCCGCGATCTTGGCGCCGACCGTCTTCTCGACTTCCGCCCAATTGCCGTCGAGCGCGGAGGTCAGATCGTCCTGCGGGGTCAGCGGCCAATTGGCGCGCTCCCAGGACGGGCCTTGGGCGTTCTTGCTGATGTCGCCCGGCTGGTCGTTGAGGCTCTTGAAGAAGTCCTGCCACTCGGCATCCACCGAGGACGGGTCCTTCTCGTAGCGGGCATAGATTTCGTCGATGTAGGTGGCGTTGGTGCCCTGCAAAAAGGAGGAGAGGGCAAAGGCTGCGTTCGCGTCTTGGCGAGACATACTTGAGTTCCTGGCGATTTCGGTTCGCGCATAACAAACGGCGCTGGCGCTGGGCTCCCCGGCAGAGGACCAGCGCGACAGGCACCATTTACCCTATTTGCTGCGAAACTTCGCCCGGAAAATTACGAAGGTGTGAATCAGGCTTTCAATATTTCGGCAAGCGTGTGCCCGAGCCGAGCGGGAGACGGGGACACTGTAATTCCAGCCGATTTCATCGCGTCGGTCTTGGAACCGGCGTCGCCCTTGCCGCCCGAAATGATCGCGCCGGCGTGGCCCATGCGGCGACCGGGAGGGGCTGTGACACCGGCGATGAAACCGACCATCGGCTTCTGGCGGCCGCGCTTGGCCTCGTCCTTGAGGAACTGGGCGGCGTCTTCCTCGGCGGAACCGCCGATCTCGCCGATCATGATGATCGACTCGGTCTTGGGGTCGCCGAGCAGCATTTCCAGCACGTCGATGAACTCGGTTCCCTTGACCGGATCGCCGCCGATGCCGACCGCGGTGGTCTGGCCGAGGCCTTCCTGGGTGGTCTGGAACACGGCTTCGTAGGTCAGGGTCCCCGAGCGGGAGACGATGCCGACGCTGCCGGTCTTGAAGATGTTGGCCGGCATGATGCCGATCTTGCACTCGCCGGCGGTCATGACGCCCGGGCAGTTCGGCCCGATCAGGCGCGACTTGGAGCCCGCCAGCGAACGCTTCACCCTGACCATGTCGATGACCGGGATACCTTCCGTGATGCAGACGATCAGCGGGATCTCGGCATCGATGGCCTCGCAAATCGCATCGGCGGCGCCCGGAGGCGGCACGTAGATCACGGACGCATCGGCGCCGGTCTTCTCACGCGCCTCGCGCACGGTGTCGAACACCGGCAGGCCCAGATGCGTCGCGCCGCCTTTGCCCGGCGAGGTGCCGCCGACCATCTTGGTGCCATAGGCAATCGCAGCCTCCGAGTGGAAGGTGCCGTTCTTGCCGGTAAAGCCCTGGCAGATGACCTTGGTGTTCTTGTCGATCAGGATGGACATGAGGTCTGCTTTCGCGAAACTAACGAGTGAGAGGTCAGTGGATGCGGCGGTAGACGCCGGTGAGCACGTCGGCCCAGCCTTCCGCGTCCGGCGAGAACTGGATCTTCAACGAATAGGAATCGTCGTCGATGATTTCATAGACGTGGCGCGCATTGCCGCGGAGCGAGCCGCGCACCAGCGTCAGGGTCTTGCCGACCCACCCGCCGGAGGCGGGCGAGGGCGGCGTGTAGCCGAGCGAATCGTACCAGAACAATTTGTAGGTCCGGTCTTCGCGGTCGAAGGTGAAGATGCCGTGGGTGGCGAAGCTCTGCTTGCCGTCGCGGGTCTGGACCGAGTCCTGGATCAGATAGAAGCCATTGAGATCCATGTGGGCCACGACGTGAGAGGTCGCCGTCCCGCCCTCCGTCCAGCGCGACGGAAAGACCACCTCTTCGCCATTCCATTCACCGGCGAACGCGGCAAGACGCGCGTGCTCCGGCAGCGGGGATGATGCAGCGAGATGGTCCTGGGTCATGGCCTCAGCCTTCCTTGACGGCCTTCACGATCTTCTGCGCGGCGTCGTCGAGATTGTCGGCCGGCACCACGTTCAGGCCGGATTCACGGATGATCTTCTTGCCCAGCTCGACATTGGTGCCTTCGAGGCGAACCACCAGCGGCACGCTGAGGCCGACCTCGCGCACGGCGGCCGTGACGCCCTCGGCGATCACGTCGCACTTCATGATGCCACCGAAGATGTTGACCAGGATGCCCTTCACGTTGGGATCCGCTGTGATGATCTTGAAGGCGGCCGCGACCTTCTCCTTGCTGGCGCTGCCGCCGACGTCGAGGAAGTTCGCCGGCGCCATGCCGTAGAGCTTGATGATGTCCATCGTCGCCATCGCGAGGCCGGCGCCGTTGACCATGCAGCCGATATTGCCGTCGAGGGTGACGTAGTTGAGGTCGTGTTTCGACGCTTCGATTTCCTTGGCGTCTTCCTCGGTCTCGTCGCGCAGCGCGAGCACCTCGGGGTGACGGAACAGGGCGTTGTCGTCGAACGACACCTTGGCGTCGAGCACGCGGAGCTGGCCCTGCTTGGTCACGACCAGCGGGTTGATCTCCAGCATCGACATGTCCTTGGCGACGAACGCCGCGTAGAGCTGCGCGGTGAGCTTCTCGGCCTGCTTGGCGAGATCGCCGGAGAGTTTCAGCGCGTTCGCGACGGTGCGGCCGTGATGGCCCATGATGCCGGTCGCGGGATCGATCGAGAAGGTCACGATCTTCTCAGGCGTGTTATGCGCGACGTCCTCGATGTTGACGCCGCCCTCGGTCGACACCACGAACGAGACGCGCGAGGTTTCGCGGTCGACCAGGATCGAGAGGTAGAATTCCTTGTCGATGTCGGAGCCGTCCTCGATGTAGAGGCGGTTGACCTGCTTGCCGGCGGGGCCGGTCTGGATCGTGACGAGCGTGGCGCCGAGCATCTGCTTGGCGAATTCGGAAACTTCCGCGGCCGACTTGGCGATGCGGACGCCGCCCTTGTCGCCGGCCGAGGCTTCCTTGAACTTGCCCTTGCCGCGGCCGCCGGCGTGGATCTGGCTCTTCACAACCCAGACCGGGCCCGGGAGTGCCTTTGCCGCCGCGTCCGCATCGGCCGCCTTCAGGACCGGAACGCCCTTGGAGATCGCGACGCCGAACTCGTTCAGCAGCGCTTTGGCCTGATATTCATGGATATTCATATGGTCGCTCCCTGAACCCGCGGGCGGTGACCTCGTAGGCCCACCTCAGTCTTGTGGCTGGCATACCATATACCACAGGAACTGCAACCCGGATTCTCTGACATCGATCTCTGGACTTGCGGACCAGGACCCGCCCCAACCTTAAACAAGGTTTGGCGGACCCCGGAAATGAAACCGCCGAAGACCGGTTTTCGATCTTCGGCGGAATGTTTCGACCTTAGCGGCCCAGAAGATCGGGTGCGATCTTCTTGCAGGCATCAACCAGACCCTGCACCGCGCCGACCGACTTGTCGAAGGCTTCGCGATCCTTGCCGACGAGCTCGATCTCGACGACGCGCTCAACGCCCTTGGAGCCGATCACGACGGGCACGCCGACATACATGTCCTTCACGCCGTATTCGCCGTTCAGGTAGGCGGCCGAGGCCAGCACGCGCTTCTTGTCACGCAGATAGCTCTCGGCCATCGCGATCGCGGAAGCCGCCGGCGCGTAGAAGGCCGAGCCGGTCTTGAGGAGGTTGACGATCTCGGCGCCGCCGTTGCGGGTACGGTCGACGATCTCGTCGAGGCGCGCCTGCGAGGTCCAGCCCATCTTGACGAGATCGGGCAGCGGGATGCCGGCGACGGTGGAGTATTTTACCAGCGGCACCATGGTGTCGCCATGGCCGCCCAGCACGAAGGCGGTGACGTCTTCGACCGAAACGTTGAACTCGTCGGCCAGGAAGTAGCGGAAGCGCGACGAATCCAGCACGCCGGCCATGCCGACGACCTTCTTGTGCGGCAGGCCGCTAGCCTTCTGCAGCGCCCAGACCATCGCGTCGAGCGGGTTGGTGATGCAGATGACGAAAGCGTCGGGGGCGTATTTCTTGATGCCGGCGCCGACCTGTTCCATGACCTTGAGGTTGATCGAGAGGAGGTCGTCGCGGCTCATGCCGGGCTTGCGCGGCACGCCGGCGGTGACGATGCAGACTTTTGCGTTGTCGAGCGCCTCGTAGGAGTTGGCGCCGGTGTAGTGCGCGTCAAAGCCGTCGACCGGCGAGGACTGCGCGATGTCGAGCGCCTTGCCCTGCGGCACGCCCTCGGCGATGTCGAACATCACCACGTCGCCCAGCTCTTTCAGGCCGATGAGATGAGCCAGCGTTCCGCCGATCTGACCGGAGCCAATCAAAGCAATCTTGTCGCGCGCCATGTGAACCTGTCCTTTAGACACGTAAGGAGGGGAAAACTGAGACGGGTGGTTATCCCTTTCGCCTCCCCCGTTCAAGTCACGGGTTGCCCAATTGTCGGGCTTGCCGGGATAGCAGCCAGAATACCCAGGCTGTCATTCCGGGATGCGCCAACAGGCGCAGGCCCGGAATCCATGAGGCAGTAGAGTCGGCGGCAGGATGGATTCCGGGCTCGCGACTTCGTCGCGCCCCGGAATGACGCCGGAGAAGATGGTGAAATAGGACTTAAGTCTCCACCAACCCCTTGGTCGAACCGCTGGCGGTGGAATCCTTGCGACCGTGGGGCAGTGCCAGATAGGATTCCGAGCTCATTTCGATCAGGCGCGAGGCGGTGCGCTTGAACTCGTTGGCCTCGTTGCCCTCATTGGCGAGATAGAGCGAGATCGGGTTGGCATCGGCCGAGGCCATCAGCTTCACGGCATTGTCATAGAGCGTGTCGATCAGCGTAATGAAACGCTTGGCGGCGTTGCGCTGGGAGAAATCCATCACTGGAATATGGTCGACCAGGATGGTGTGATAGTCGTGCGCCAGCCTGAGATAGTCGGATGCCCCGAGCGGCTTCTCGCAGAGATCGGCGAACGCGAAGCGCGCCACGCCGTGGGCCGAGCACGGCACGTGCAGGATGCGGCCCTTGATCGAAATATCGCGCGACTTGCATTTGGCGCTGCCTGACATCTTCGACCAGGCGCGGTCGAGCGCGGCGTCGGCCTCGGTGTCTGCCGGCGTCAACCACATCGGCACGCCCTGAAGCTTTTCCAGCCGGAAGTCGGTGCGCGCGTCGAGCCGCAGCACGTCCATGTGGTCGGTGATCTGCCTGATAAAGGGCAGGAACAGCGAACGGTTCAGACCGCCCTTGTAGAGGTCGTCAGGCGCGACGTTGGAGGTCGCGACCACGACGGTTCCGAGCTCCAGCAGCTTTGCGAACAGGCGGCCGAGGATCATCGCGTCCGCGATGTCGGTGACGTGGAATTCGTCGAAACAGAGCAGCCAGCTCTCCTCGAAGATCGCATGCGCCGTCAGCGCGATGACGTCGCCGTCGGCGATCTCGCCGCGGGCGATGCCCTGGCGAAAATCGTAGATGCGCTCGTGCACATCGGCCATGAATTCGTGGAAATGCGCGCGCCGCTTGTGCTCGACGGTCGCGTGCTGGAAGAACAGATCCATCAGCATGGTCTTGCCGCGGCCGACCTCGCCATGGACGTAGAGCCCATGCGGCGCCTCGTCCTTGTCGCTGCTGAACAGGCGGCTGAGCAGGCCCTGCTTGCGCTGCGGCTTGTAATCGGCGAGCCGCTGGTCGAGCGCCGCATAGGCGTCGGCGATTTCGGCCTGCGCAGCGTCGGGCTCGATCGCACCGGACGCGATCTGGGCCTGATAGGCTTCGCGGAATGAGGAACTGGGGGTCGAGAGCATGCTCTTTACCGCCAGAGATGAGCGGAAATTGCAACTCCGTATTGGCGCAAGGGCTTATGCGCTCCGCCCACATCCACGTGGTCGGAGGCGAATAATTGAGATATCACAGGGCTAAAGCGGCTACTTTGAGGTTCCTGGCATGGCCCTTAGTATCGAGGACTCCGAGGTCGAACGTCTCGCGAGGCGTCTGGCGCAACTCACTGGCGAGACGGTTGCCCTTGCTACGACGCGAGCTATCGAAGAGCGCCTCAGGCGCATCGACAATCAGTACTGCAAAACTGCTCTTTTGGAGGATATGGCCGCAATCCGTCGACGCTGGAGCGAGCTGCCTGTATTAGCCGACCGGATGCCCGACGAAATAGTTGGATACGACGAACACGGATTGCCATTCTGACTTCAGTCGATGCTAGGCATCTACGCGCCATATGGGTCGGCGTCGCTCCATCTTCTGCGAGCCAGACTCACTCACACAACTCATAAGCGTCCTCGACCACATACGGGCCGCCGCCCGTCGATGCGCGGGACGAGAACAGCACGAAACGTTCGGCCGTGAACGCCTTGCTGGGAAAATAGCCGCGCAGCGAAAGATAATCGGCGACGTCACGGTCGGTGGCGTCGTGCAGCCGGGCCAGCGTGACATGCGGGATGAACTTGCGGCCTTCAGGGTCGAGGCCGATCCGCTGCATCAGGCGCTCGAGCTCGGCCTGCAATTCCATCAGCGGCTTGCTCGGCACGATGGTGGCGACCACCGCGCGCGGCTTGCGTCCGCCGAAACTCTGCAAACCCTGCACCTTCACCTCGAACGGCTTGCGGTCGACGCGAAACAGCATCGAGGCGATTTCGTTGGCGGACATGCCATCGATATTGCCGATGAAGCGCAGGGTGACGTGATAATTTTCGGGATCGATCCAGCGGGCGCCGGGAAGGCCGCCCCGCAAATTGGAAAGCGACTGACCAATCTCGGCCGGAATTTCCAGACCAGTGAACAAACGCGGCATCGTTTCGCACTCCCGATGCTTGGGCATGATCCCAGGGCAAGATCATATCCAAATTTTAGAGCCGGCGACGAATCACCGGTACCTCAATTCCTATCGCAGTTGTGTGACTCTGCGAAGCATCGCGCGCCTCACCCCGGTAAAACCCTGGGAATTACGGTTAGCGTTGCCTGCTTTTCAACGCCGCTGCTCAGCTATCGTGCCAATGAATGCCTCAACCGTGGGCAAGATATTCCTGACGATGATGTCGACGCCGGCCGCGGTCGGATGAATGCCGTCGGCCTGGTTGAGCTTGGCATCGGCCGCGACACCGTCGAGAAAAAACGGATAGAGCGGCACGCCGAATTTTTTCGCCAGATCCGGATAAATCGAATTGAAGCGCGCGGCATAATCCGCGCCGTAATTCGGCGGCGCCAGCATACCGCACAGCATCACCGCGATCTTGCGCGCCTTGAGGCGCTGGACGATCTCGGTGAGCGCGGTGCGCGTCAAATCGGGATCGATGCCGCGCAGCGCATCGTTGGCGCCGAGCTCGATGATCACACCGTCGGTTCCGTCGGGGACCGACCATTCGAGCCGGTCACGGCCCCCGGAGGAGGTGTCGCCGGATACCCCGGCATTGGTCATGTCAACCTCTATGCCTTTGTTTTGCAAGGCTTTTTGGAGTTTTGTAGGGAACGCCTCCTGGGCCGGGAGGCCAAGGCCGGCGCTCAAGGAATCGCCGAGAACCACCAGCTTGATCGGCTTCGCAGCCTCGGCCCATGCCGGAGTCCATGCCGGATTTGCGACCGTCATCAAAGCGAACATCAACACGGCTATGTGCATGAACAATCCGTAACGCCTCTCGACCGCGCGTGCGGAGTTGCCATATGACCGGACCATGGATACTCGCATCTCTTCCTCGTCGCTCGCCGACAGTTCGGCGGACACCATCGCCATCTCCAACGTCAATCTGTCATTGGGTACGGGCGCGGCACGCGTTCACATTCTCAAGGATATCAGCCTGCGCGTCGGCCGGAGCGAGACGATCGGCCTGATCGGCCCGTCAGGTTCGGGCAAATCCACGCTGCTGATGGTGATGGCGGGGCTGGAGCGTCCTGATAGCGGAGAGGTGGTGGTCAGCGGCACGCCTTTCAATGCCCTCGACGAGGACGCGCTGGCCCGCTTCCGCGGCCGCCAGGTCGGCATCGTCTTCCAGTCCTTCCATTTGATCCCGACCATGACCGCGCTGGAGAACGTCGCGGTGCCGCTCGAGCTTGCGGGCAATCCCGACGCCACAAAGCGCGCGGCGCAGGAGCTGCAATCGGTCGGGCTCGGCGACCGTCTGCATCATTATCCGACGCAGCTTTCCGGCGGCGAGCAGCAGCGCGTCGCGCTGGCCCGCGCGCTGGCACCCGATCCCGCGATCCTCGTTGCCGACGAGCCGACCGGCAATCTCGACGAAGCCACGGGACAACAGATCGTCGACCTGCTGTTCAGCAAGCATGCCGAGCGCGGCATGACGCTGGTGCTGGTCACGCACGATTCCTCGCTGGCGCATCGCTGCGATCGCGTGATCCGCCTGCGCTCCGGGCGCATCGACACGCAGTCGGCGCCGGCATGAGCATCGCTGCCGAACCGTTTGCGAAGCCCAATGGCGTTGCGCTGTCGCTGCGCTACGCGCTGCGCGAATTGCGCGGCGGCCTGCGCGGCTTCTACGTCTTCATTGCCTGCATCGCGCTCGGCGTGATGGCGATCGCCGGCGTCGGCTCGGTCTCGGCGAGCCTGAGCGACGGCCTCGCCCGCGAGGGCCGTACGCTGCTCGGCGGCGACGTGTCCTTCGTCTTGTTTCAGCGCGAGGCGAAGCCGGAGGAAGTCGCCTTCCTGCGTTCGCGCGGCACCGTCTCGAGCGCCGCCACACTGCGCGGCATGGCGCGCTCGGCTGAGGGCAAGCTGGCGCTGGTCGAGATGAAGGCCGTCGACGACACCTATCCGATGCTGGGACAGCTGACGCTGGCGCCGCCGCTGCCGATGTCCGACCTGCTCGCAGAGCACGACGGCGCGTTCGGCGCGGCCGCCGATCCGACGCTGCTGGCGCGGCTGTCGCTCAAGACCGGCGATCGCGTCACCGTCGGGGCTGCGACGTTCCAGATCCGCAGCGCCGTCGAAGCCGAGCCCGACAAGCTCGCCGGCGGCATCGGCTTCGGCCCGCGCTTCCTGATCAGCGAAGCGGGCCTGCGCGCCACGGGGCTGGTCCAGCCCGGCAGCCTGGTGCGCTGGGTCTACCGTGTGAAGCTGCCGGAGATCGCCAACGGCGAGCGCGCCACCGAAGCCTTCATCGCGGATTCGCGCAACGCTGCGCCGCAGGCCGGCTGGGAGGTCCGCAGCCGCTCCAACGCCTCGCCGCAGCTCGAGCGCAACATCAACCGCTTCACGCAGTTCCTGACGCTGGTCGGCCTCGCCGCGCTGCTGGTCGGCGGCGTCGGCGTCGCCAATGCCGTCAAGGCCCATATCGACCACAAGCTCGAGGTGATCGCGGCCTTCAAGGCCGTCGGGGCCACCGGGCGCGACGTGTTCGGCATCTATCTCGCCCAGGTTCTCCTGCTCGCCGCGATCGGCTCGGTGATCGGCCTCGCGCTCGGCGCCGCCATGCCCTTCGCAATCGTCGGCCTGTTCGGCAAGCTGCTGCCGCTGCCGGTGGTGCCGGCGGTGCATGCCGACGAACTCGCGCTGTCGTTCGTCTACGGGCTGCTTACGGCGCTTGCATTCGGCCTGTGGCCACTCGGGCGGGTGCACGACGTGCCGGTGGCCGCGCTGTTCCGCGACACCATCAGCTCCGAATGGCACCGGCCGCGCTGGAGCTATCTCGTCTTCATGGCCGTCGTGATCGCGCTGCTCATCGCGGTCGTGATCGGGCTATCCTTCGACAAGCGCATCGCCGCGGTGTTCGTGGCCTCCTCCGTGGTCGTGTTCGCGCTGCTGCGCGGCATTGCCGCTCTGCTGATGACGATCGCACGGCGGCTGCCGCGCACGCGGTGGCCGATGCTGCGGCTTGCGATTGCCAACATCCACCGGCCGGGCGCGCTGACGCCCTCCGTCGTGCTGTCGCTCGGGCTCGGCCTCGCCGTGCTCGTCACCATCACCCAGATCGACGGCAATCTGCGCCGGCAGTTCCTGGCGGCACTCCCCGAGCACGCGCCATCGTTCTTCTTCATCGACATTCCGAGCACGCAGGCCGAGCAGTTCGACTCATATCTGCGCCAGCTCGCCCCTGGCGCGAAGGTCGATGACGTGCCGATGCTGCGCGGGCGCATCGTCGGAGCCCGCGGCGTCCGCGCCGAGGAGCTCAAGCCCAGCGCCGATTCCGAGTGGGTGCTGCAGAGCGACCGTGGCCTGACCTATACCGCCGAGCTGCCGAAGGGCTCCAAGGTGGTCGAGGGCGAGTGGTGGAGCGCCGATTATTCCGGCCCGCCGCTGGTTTCGATGGAGAAGAAGATCGCGGACGGACTCGGCCTCAAGCTCGGCGACGAGGTCGTGGTCAATATCCTCGGCCGCGACATCCCCGCGAAGATCAGCAATCTGCGCAGCATCGACTGGCAGGGCCTCGGCATCAATTTCGTCCTCGTGTTTTCGCCGAACGCGTTCAAGGGCGCGCCGCACACCCACATCGCGACGCTGACGGAAGCCGGCGGCGATGCGGCCGGCGACGGCAAGATCATCAGGGAGGTGGCTGACGCCTATCCGATGGTGACGAGCGTGCGCGTGCGCGAGGTGATGGAGACGGTCGGCTCGGTCGTGACCAACCTGGCGCTGGCGATCCGCGGCGCCAGCGCGGTGACCCTGATCTCGGCGATCCTGGTGTTGGGCGGCGCGCTCGCCGCCGGCCATCGCCACCGGGTCTACGATGCTGTAATCCTCAAGACCCTGGGCGCGACCCGGCTGCGGCTGCTCGGCGCCTATGCCCTCGAATACCTCCTGATTGGCCTCGCTACGGCGGTGTTCGGCGTTTTCGCCGGCAGCGTCGCGGCCTGGATGATCGTGACCCGGCTGATGACCCTCACTTTCGTCTGGCAGGGCGGCAGCGCCGCCGGCGTGGTCGCGGCTGCCTTGGTCGTCACGGTCGGCCTCGGGCTCGCCGGCACGCTGCTGGCGTTGAACAAAAAGCCCGCCACGGTGTTGCGGAATTTGTGACAAATGGTAGCGGGCGGCGGCACGGGAGCGAAATCGCACGATTCCGGCGATTAACCACGTCCGCTCGTCTGGATTGCAGGGAAGGGCGACATTCAGCCGCGCGTGGACGGTTGCAGCGGATGTGTTAGTTTCCCACATATCGAGTGGGTTCGGAGCCCCGATTGTTAGCCAAAATTTAGTCGGCAGACATCGGTATCCGAGATAGAGTTTGACGAACCGGCGGCATGGCGACCCTCATGCCGGACCGGACCAACCAACGGGAATTCGACCATGTCGGACCTAGACCGCAATTACGCTTCTCCTTTCGGCAGGGCCGCCGGGCGTGTTGACGCCGCGACGGTCGATGCCGGCCTGCGCGCCTACATGCTGCGCATCTACAACTACATGAGCATTGGCCTCGCCATCACCGGCTTGGCCGCGCTCGGCGTCTACATGGCCGCCGTGACGGATGTTCCGACCCCGGAAGCCGTCCGCGTCGGCAAGCTGTTCCTGACGCCGTTCGGCTACGCGATGTTCGTCAGCCCGCTGAAGTGGCTGTTCATGCTCGCGCCGCTCGCCATGGTGTTCGTGATCTCGGCGGGCATCAACCGTCTCGCTCCCTCGACCGCCCAGATCCTGTTCTGGGTGTTCGCGGCGCTGATGGGCGTCTCGCTGTCCTCGATCTTCCTGGTGTTCACGCACACCTCGATCGTGCGGGTGTTCTTCATCACCGCGGCGACCTTCGGCGCGCTCAGCCTCTACGGCTACACCACCAAGCGTGACATGAGCGGAATGGGTTCGTTCCTGTTCATGGGCCTGATCGGCATCGTGATCGCGAGCCTGGTAAACCTGTTCCTGGCGAGCTCGGTGCTGCAGTTCGTGGTGTCGGTTGTCGGCGTGCTGGTGTTCGCGGGCCTCACCGCCTGGGATACCCAGCGGCTGAAGAACGACTACATCTACGGCTACGCCTCGGCCGGCGGTGACATCGCAGAGCGTGCGGCCATCACCGGCGCGCTGTCGCTGTACCTGAACTTCATCAACCTGTTCACGCTGCTCCTGCAGCTCCTCGGCCAGCGCGACTAAGCGCTGAGGCGAGAGGACGGACACGAACCCCGGCCGAAAGGCCGGGGTTTTTGTTTGGGTGGGCCGGACGTCGTCATCGCCCGCCTTGTGCGCAATTGCGCACTGGGGCGGGCGATCCAGTACGCCGCAGCGCCTCGATCCTAGCCGTGCTGTCTCGGAGTACTGGATGCCCCGCCTACGCGGGGCATGACAGCGCAGAAGATGGAGGCTGCTTCCCTCGCAATGACGACGTGGGGAGGCCGTTCGCCTCTTCCAGCCGTTCCAGGAAGGCTCTAATCTTGCCCCATGTCCGCACCCGATATCAGGCCCACCACTGAGGCCGACCTCCCCGCCATCACCGCCATCTACCAGCAGGCCGTCCGCGAGGGCACCGCGACGTTCGAGCTGGAGCCGCCCGACCTCGCCGAGATGACGCGCCGCTACCGTACGCTGATCGACGGCGGCTATCCCTATTTCGTCGCTGTCCTCGACGGGCGCGTCGCCGGCTACGCCTATGCCGGGGCCTACCGGCCGCGCCCGGCCTACCGCTTCACGGTCGAGAACTCGATCTATCTCGATCCGTCCTTCCACCGCCGCGGCATCGGGGCACTCCTGCTGGAGCGGCTGATCGTCGAATGCGAGGCACGCGGCTTCCGCCAGATGATTGCCGTGATCGGCGATTCCGCCAATGCCGGCTCGATCGGCGTGCACACCAAGGGCGGCTTCAAGATGATCGGCACGCATCCCAGCGTCGGGCTGAAATTCGGCCGCTGGCTGGACACGGTGATGATGCAGCGGGACCTTGGTGAGGGCGCGAAGAGCGTGCCGGGGAAGTAAGGCCCGTAGCCCGGGTGAGCGAAGCGATACCCGGGAAGGCTGCAAGCAAAGACCCGGATGTCGCTACGCTCATCCGGGCTACTGGATCCCTGCTCACACCACCGCCAATTTGCGATCGATCACCAGGAGCACGCGCTCCAGCTCGTGGCCGCGGCGCAGGATCAAGCCCGTCGCCGAGATCACGCTGTACATGCCCTGCTTGCGCGCGAGGCGCGGATCCTTCTCGATACGATAAATTGGCACTTCCGAGGCGCGGCGGAAGACCGAGAACACGGCGCGATCCCTGAGGAAGTCGATGGCATAGTCGCGCCACTCGCCATCGGCGACCATCCGGCCGTAGAGATTGAGAATACGGTGCAGCTCGAGCCGGTTGAACGTCACGCGGCTCAGCTGCGCATTCGAAGCGGCGGGGCGCGCCGCCGCGCGCTGTTCGCTCGGATCGGCATCCTCCGACAGACTCATAGGTCGCCTCCTGTCGCATCAGCATGACCGCGTCCGCGAAGACCGTCCCCGGAACCGCGGATCATGACAGTTGCATGATCGCGCCAACTGTTCCCCACCGCAAGGGGCCCCTGGAAGGACACTGGACCGGAGCAAACCGCCCACACGCAGCGGTGGAACTCTGTCGCGGCAAACCGTCACGGGATCGTTAGCAGGAATCATAGTGTCGCCGCTTTTCCGCCAAGCGACTGCCGCCCTGCATTGCGAAAAGACTTGTGTGCGTTGACCCGGTCCTTTCGGTTCCGGATTCCTCAGCCCCCAGCCCCCCGGGGCCGTCAGGATCGGGTCTGTTCGCACGACAAGGAGGGCCAACGCGAGTTGGTCCTTTTTTGTTTGGGTCGGTTTTGTCTGTGTCGGGATGTTTCTGCCTCGACGCATATCTCACCATCTCCGCACAAACTCTCTCCCCTCATCCTGAGGAGCCGCGAAGCGGCGTCTCGAAGGATCGAGGCCGAGCTGCCTCAGTAGGGCCTGGATGGTTCGAGACGGCGCTGACGCGCCTCCTCACCATGAGGATTGAGAGCGTGCTTGAGTCGGAAGATTCGAAGTGTGCGCGTCAGTGCAGGGACGTGTATGCCGCGCCCAGCATCGGGCCCGGCTTTTCCCGGCTGCCGTCCTGGACATAGACCACGGCACCGTCGACGCCGTCGCGCGTGAGGTTCTCGATCGGCACCGTCCAGCTTTCCGGACGACCGGTCCAGTCGCCGACCTTGAGCAGGTTGCGCACCACGTTGTGATAGATGACCTGCTGTCCGCGATTTTCGCCGCGGCTGATCGCGATCGGCACCGATTTCGCAATCGAGCAGATCCAGACCTCGCCGTGGGACACGGTCGGCTCGTTGCTCGCGGCCACCGAGACGTTGATCTGCTTGCCCGCGAGCGACATCGTCACCGGCACGCTCATCACGCCCGTGCCCGTGTCGGTTTTGCCGATCGCGCTTTCGATGCCGGTGCGGTCGCTGCCGACGACATGCGTGGAGCCGTTGACCACGACCTGCGGTGTGTAGACTTCGCGGTCGCCGCGCATGCGCGAATAGGCACGCTGCCGTGCAGAGAAGCGCGAATCGGCCAATGTGTCCTTCCAGCCGAGATAGTCCCAATAGTCGATCGGCATGCTCAGCGCGATGATCGAGGGATCGCGGGCGAGGTCGCCGATGATCTTGTCGGCCGGCGGGCAGGAGGAGCAGCCCTGCGAGGTAAACAATTCGACAACGGCGCGGGGATCAGCCTCGGCAGGACGGATGACGGCGACGATCGCACAGAGACCAAGAGCTCCCGACCAGAGGGCGCCGGACCAGCGTGAAACCAGATGAGAAGCCGTCATTGTTGTCATGTCGAACGCCGTACACCATTGCTCGTGAGAGGGAAATCTTACCGCCGGATGGTCACCGTAGTCGTACGGGCCTCACACTTTCGTCCGCCAAAGTAACCGTCCAAAGCGTGGGGTTCTCCGCCGGGCGGGCCCATCTGAAGCCTGCCGCAAACGCGTGAAGGCGGCCTTGTGATAGGCCGCCTTCGTGTAACCTACTACTCACTTCGCAGTGAGCCACCGTTCACAAGTCCGCGCTTACGCCGCGAGCTTGCGCAGCACGTAGTGCAAGATGCCGCCGTTGCGGTAGTATTCCAGCTCGTCCAGCGTATCGATGCGGCAGAGCAGCGAAACGCGCTGCAGCGAACCGTCGCCGGAGACGATCTCCGCGGTCAGCTTCTGGCGCGGCTTGAGCTCGCCGACGAGGCCGCGCAGCGTGACCTTCTCGTCGCCCTTCAGACCGAGCGACGACCAGGAGGTGCCGTCCTCGAACGTCAGCGGCAGCACGCCCATGCCGACCAGGTTGGAGCGGTGGATGCGCTCGAAGCTCTGGCAGATCACGGCGCGCACGCCGAGCAGACGCGTGCCCTTCGCGGCCCAGTCGCGCGAGGAGCCGTTGCCGTATTCGGCGCCGGCGAACACCACCAGCGGCACCTGCTCCTGCTGGTACTTCATCGCGGCGTCGTAGATCGACATCTGCTCGCCGTCTGGCCAGTGTTTTGTCAGACCGCCCTCAGGGATATTTCCATCCGCGCCCTTGAGCATGAAGTTCTTGATGCGGATATTGGCGAAGGTGCCGCGCATCATGACTTCATGGTTGCCGCGCCGCGTGCCGTACTGGTTGAAGTCGGCCGGACGTACCTGGTGTTCGCTGAGATATTTGCCGGCGGGCGAGGTGAGCTTGATCGAACCGGCCGGCGAGATGTGGTCGGTGGTGATCTTGTCGCCGAACATGGCGAGGATGCGGGCCTCGACGATGTCGGTGACCGGCTCCGGCTCCTTCTTCATGCCTTCGAAATAGGGCGGGTTCTGCACATAGGTCGAGCTCATGTTCCAACGATAGGTCTCGCTCTCGACCGTCTTGATCTTGCGCCATTTGGTGTCGCCCTTGAACACGTCGGCATACTTTTTCTTGAAGATCGCCGCGGTCACGAACTTCTTCATGAAGGCGTTGATCTCCTTCGTCGTCGGCCAGATGTCCTTCAGGTAGACCGGCTTGCCGTCCTTGCCTTCACCGAGCGGTTCGATGGCGAGGTTCTTGGTGACGGTGCCCGCGAGCGCGTGGGCGACCACGAGCGGCGGCGAGGCCAGATAGTTCGCCTGCACGTCCGGCGAGACGCGGCCTTCGAAGTTGCGGTTACCGGAGAGCACGGCAGCCGCGACGATGCCGTTGTCGTTGATCGACTTCGAGATCTCCTCGGGCAGCGGACCGGAATTGCCGATGCAGGTGGTGCAGCCGAAACCGACCAGGTTGAAGCCGACCTTGTCGAGATCGGCCTGGAGACCGGAATCGGCGAGATAGGCCGCCACCACCTGGCTGCCCGGGGCGAGCGAAGTCTTCACCCACGGCTTTGCCTTGAGGCCCTTCGCGGCGGCGTTGCGCGCCAGCAGACCGGCGCCGATCAGCACGCTCGGGTTCGAGGTGTTCGTGCAGGAGGTGATCGCGGCGATCACGACGTCGCCATGGCCGATGTCGAACTTCTTGCCCTCGACGGCAAAGCGCTTCGCCGGCTCCTCGGCCTTCTTGTATTCGGTGGCGAGCGCGAGCGAGAAGCCCTCGGCCACGGACGGCAGCGCAATGCGGCCTTCGGGGCGCTTCGGACCGGCCATCGACGGCACGACGTCACCGAGGTCGAGCGTCAGCGTCTCCGTGAACACCGGATCGGCCGACTTGGCGGTGCGGAACAGCCCTTGCGCCTTCGCATAGGCCTGCACCAGCGCGACGCGCGCCGAGGCGCGGCCGGAGGTCTTGAGATAATCGAGCGCGGCGGCGTCGACCGGGAAGAAGCCGCAGGTCGCGCCATATTCGGGCGCCATGTTGGCGATGGTCGCCTTGTCGGCGACCGAGAGATGGTCGAGGCCGGGGCCGAAGAACTCGACGAACTTGCCGACGACGCCGAGCTTGCGCAGCATCTGCGTGACCGTCAGCACGAGGTCGGTCGCGGTGACGCCTTCCTTCATCGCGCCCTTCAGCTTGAAGCCGACGACGTTGGGCAGCAGCATCGACAGCGGCTGACCGAGCATGCAGGCTTCGGCCTCGATGCCGCCGACGCCCCAGCCGAGCACGGCGAGACCGTTGACCATGGTGGTGTGGGAATCGGTGCCGACCAGCGAGTCGGGATAGGCGACCTCGAAGGTGCCGGTCTTCTTGCCGACCGTCATTTTCTCCTTCTTGGTCCAGACCGTCTGGGAGAGATATTCGAGATTGACCTGGTGGCAGATGCCGGTGCCGGGCGGCACGACGGAGAAGTTCGAGAACGCCTTCTGGCCCCATTTCAGGAACTCGTAGCGTTCCTGGTTCTGCTTGTATTCCTCGGTGACGTTCTTGCCGAACGCCTTGTTGTCACCGAAGAAGTTCACGATCACGGAGTGGTCGATGACGAGGTCGACCGGCACCAGCGGATTGATCTTCTCGGCATCGCCGCCAAGCTTCTGCATCGCGTTGCGCATCGCGGCGAGATCGACCACGGCGGGGACGCCGGTGAAGTCCTGCATCAGCACGCGCGCCGGGCGGAAGGCGATCTCATGCTCCAGCGACTTCTTGCGCAGCCACTTCGACACCGCGACGATGTCTTCCTTCTTGACCGAGCGGCCGTCCTCGTTGCGGAGCAGGTTCTCGAGCAAGACCTTCATCGAATAGGGGAGTTTCGAAATTCCCTTCAGACCATTCTTCTCGGCCGTGGGCAGGCTGTAATAGACATAGGTCTTGGCGCCGACCTTGAGGGTCTTTTTGCATTTGAAGCTGTCGAGCGAGGTCATGTAGGAAATCCCAATTGTCAGTTATACCCGGCAGGGTATTTTAACACCGTCAGCGTAGGCAGGCTGAGTCGCTTGCAGGGGCAGGTTGAGTTGCTGCATCAAGTAGTTCCGGGCTTATAGAAGCTTTCTAACCGCGCCGCCACAGCCACAAACGTGCCGCGGCAATCCGCGAGCCAAAAATTCCCATACGCTACCCCAAGTTTTCCTGAGGCCTGACGTTGAGCGGGCCGGTACGAGGCGAGATGCAGCTTTCCGGACATGGGGTCACATGCGTGCGGGGCGGCCGCGAGGTGTTTGCCGGGCTCGATTTCGGGGCCGTCTCCGGCGAAGCCGTGGCGGTCGTCGGCCGCAACGGATCGGGCAAGACCTCGCTGCTGCGGCTGATCGCGGGCCTGCTCATTCCGGCGGGCGGCACGATCGCGCTGGACGGAGGCGATTCCGAGCTGACATTGCCGGAGCAATGCCACTATCTCGGCCATCGCGACGCCCTGAAGCCAGCCCTGAGCGTGGCGGAGAATCTGACGTTCTGGGCCGATTTCTTGGGCGGCGAGCGTTTCGACGCCGGCGAGAGCCTCGCCACCGTCGGGCTCGACCATGCCGCCGATCTGCCCGCCGCCTTCCTGTCCGCAGGCCAACGCCGCCGGCTCTCGCTGGCCCGCCTGCTGACCGTCCGCCGGCCGGTCTGGCTCTTGGACGAGCCGACCACGGCGCTGGATGTCGCGGGCCAGGACATGTTTTCCGGATTGATGCGCGAGCACTTGGCGCGCGGCGGCCTGATCGTCGCCGCCACCCACGCCCCCCTCGGGATCGATTCGCGGGAGCTGCGGATCGGGGGTGCGGTGTGATTCCGATGGACCCTCAGTTTTCCGAGCGGCGGGGTGCCGCTCTCTCCGTTCCCTCCCCCCTTGTGGGGGAGGGTCAGGGAG
>NZ_JBVVPM010000037.1:0-72186 GCF_055811255.1 Bradyrhizobium sp. MI1.11 | reverse complement strand
CGCCCCATGTGGTCCCCCAACCCCATGTTGCGCGATCAGAGGGTGATGCCCTTGGAAGGCCGCCGATCGATGTCCCGCGATGTACGCGACATCAGAATAGGATTCCATTCCGGATCACTACGGATTTCATCGCACTTGATCCGAGCGCAGATGCATGCGTCTGCACTCGCCGCTGCCTGAATTCGATGCACGCGATCGCGGGGATGTCCACATCTCCTCAGCGCTGCGGAACCTGCATTTCACCGGCCTGTCATTGAACTGGTCTAGCGCTGCTCCCGTCATTGTTGACGGCCGAGGAGCAAGCCATGTCGAAGCCGGTACTGGGCGCCGCATTGTCCATCAAATCGATCCCTGCCCATCGCGACTGGCTTCTCGAACGGCAGCGCGATCTCGAAATTCAGGATTTTTTTCGCGCGGACTTGCTCGACGGCGACTGGCGAAGTGCTGCTAGCGAAATCAAGCAGATGCTCTCAGGTCACACCGGCCGGCTCGGCATCCACGGACCGTTCTGGGGCTTCGCGATCGGTAGCCACGACCCGATGATCCGCCAAGTCGTGACGAAACGCCTGCTTCAAGGCCTCGAAGCCGCCGAGTTTCTCGGCGCGACGCAGATGGTGATCCATTCGCCATTCACGACCTGGGACCACAACAACCTCGACCTCTATCCAGATAATCGCGGCAATCTCGTCGAACGCGTCAAGGCGACACTCGCCGAGGTGATCGTGCGCGCCGAAACCATCGGCTGCGAGATCGTCATCGAGAACATCGAGGACAAGGATCCGCGCGATCGCGTGCGTCTCGCCAAGGCGCTCGAAAGCAGCAAGGTGCGCGTCTCCCTCGACACCGGCCACGCCAACTACGCGCACATCTCCACCGGCGCGCCGCCGGTCGACTACTATGTCGAGACCGCCGGCGACATGCTGGCGCATGTGCATCTCCAGGATACCGACGGCTTTGCTGACCGGCATTGGGCGCCGGGCGAGGGCAACATCCCGTGGATCGCCGTGTTCCGCGCGCTGGGCCGGCTGACCTCAAACCCCCGACTGATCCTCGAACTTCGCAACCACGACGACGTCCGCGCTGGCGCAGCCCATCTGGCCGCGCTCGGTCTCGCCGAATAGCCGACAAAAAAACCGGCAGGGGTTATCATCATGAGCAAGCTCACGCGCCGTACCATCCTGAAGTCCGGCAGCATTGCCGCAGGCACGCTGCTGCTGCCGCGCTTTGCGATCGGGCAGGCCGACAACCGTCCCTCGGTCACCATCGCGGTGCAGAAGGTGACGAATTCGAACGTGCTCGACGTGCTGCGCGAGCAGTCCAATGTCGGCGAGCGGGTGTTCTTCTCCTCGATCTGGGAAGGCCTGATCTCCAAGAACTGGCGCGGCAGCCTTGAGGCCGTGCCGGGGCTTGCCACCGAGTGGCGCCGTATCGACGACCAGACTGTCGAGGTGAAGCTGCGCCAGGGCGTCAAATTCCACAATGGCGACGAGCTGACGGCGGAGGACGTCGTCTTCACGTTCAGCCGCGAGCGCATGTTCGGTGAGACCGAGGCCAAGAGCCGCAGCACCATCCAGGCCTTTGAGAAAATTCCGACGCCGCGGCCGGGCAAGGAACTGCCGCCGGACGTTCCGGCGGTTGCACGCCGGATCTGGCCGGATCTCGTCCGCGTCGATGCCGTCGATAAATACACCGTGCGCTTCTACAACGCGACGCCCGACGTCACGATCGAGGGTCGGCTGTCGCGCTACGGCTCAGATATCGCGAACCGCCGCGCCTGGGCTGAATCCGCGAGCTATCTCGACTGGGCGCGCAAGCCTGTTACCACCGGGCCCTACAAGGTTGTCGAACTCAAGCCCGATGTGTCGCTGACGCTGGAAGCCCACGACGAATATTGGGGCGGCCGTCCACCGCTCAAGCGCATTCGCTTCCTCGAGGTCCCGGAGGTCGCGAGCCGCATCAACGGGCTGCTGTCGGGCGAGTACCAGTTCGCCTGCGACATCCCGCCGGACCAGATCGCGGGCATCGAGAAGAACGCGGCCTTCGAAGTGCAGGGCGGCACCATCCTCAATCATCGTCTGACCGTATTCGACAAGAACCACGCCCAGCTCGCCAATCCGCTTGTAAGACGCGCCTTCACCCATGCGATCGACCGCCAGGCGATCGTCGACAGCCTGTGGGCCGGTCGCACCCGCGTCCCGAAGGGCCTGCAGTGGGAGTTCTACGGCGACATGTTCAATGCCGATTGGAACGTGCCGGCCTACGATCCCAAGCTGGCGCAGGAGCTGCTGAAGCAGGCCAACTACAAGGGCGACCCTATTCCGTATCGCCTGCTCAACAATTACTACACCAACCAGGTCGCGACCGCGCAAGTGCTGGTCGAGATGTGGAAGTCGGTCGGTCTCAACGTCCAGATCGAAACCAAGGAGAACTGGTCGCAGATCATGGAACGTGCGCCGACGCGCGCGGTCCGCGACTGGTCGAACTCGGCCGCCTTCAACGATCCCGTATCGTCGCTGGTTGCCCAGCACGGCCCCAACGGCCAGCAGCAGCAGATCGGCGAGTGGACAAATGCCGAGCTGAACACGCTCTCGGAGTTCCTGGAAACCTCGATCGATCGTGCCGCCCGCAAGAAGGCGTTCCGCCGCATGCTGGAGATCGCCGAGCGCGAAGACCCGGCCTATACGGTGCTGCACCAGAACGCGACCTTCACGGCCAAGCCGAAGTCGATCAAGTGGAAGGCGTCGCCCGCCTTCGCGATGGATTTCCGCGCCGGCAATTTCGAGGCCTGATCGGTGGCGCCGCTGATCAGCATCAAGGACCTCAGCGTCGCCTTCCACGGCGTGCCAGTCCTGCGCGCTGTCGATCTCGCCTTGCACAAGGGCGAGGCGCTTGGCCTCGTCGGCGAGTCCGGATCGGGCAAGTCGGTGACGTGCCTTGCGGCACTCGGCCTCTTGCCGCGGAATGCCCGCGTCTCGGGCTCCGTTCGTCTCGACAGTCGCGAGATCCTCGGTGCGCCCGCCGCCGAGCTCGACCGTATCAGGGGCGGGCGCGTCGCCATGATCTTCCAGGATCCCGCGAGCGCACTCAATCCCGTGCTGACCATCCGCAAGCAGCTCTGCGAGTCCTTGGCGCTGCATCGCGATATCTCGGGTGGCGCGGTGAAAGCGGAAGCGCGGCGGCTGCTCGATCTGGTCGGCATTCCCGACGCGACGCGCAGGCTCGAAGCCTATCCGCACGAATTTTCCGGCGGCCAGGTCCAGCGCATCATGATCGCGATGGCGCTCGCCGGAAATCCAGACCTGCTGATCGCGGATGAGCCGACTACGGCGCTCGACGCCACGATTCAGGCGCAGATTTTAGAACTGCTCTCGACTATCCGCCGCGAGATGGGCATGGCGATGGTCCTGATCAGCCACGATCTCGGCGTGGTCGCGGAAAACTGCGACCGCGTGGCCGTGATGTATGCGGGCCGCATTGTCGAGGAGGCGCCGGCGAACCAGCTCTTCGCCGATCCCGTCCATCCCTATGCGCAGGGCCTGATCGGTGCGCTGCCGCCGCTCGACGGACCGAGGCGCCGCCTGACCGCCATTCCCGGAACGGTGCCCGATCCCGCGAGCATGCCTGATGGCTGTGCCTTCGCGCCGCGTTGTGCGCTGGCAGAAGCGCCGTGCGGCATTGTGGCTCCAAGCCTCGCGCCGATCGCGGAGGATCGCGCCGTGGCCTGCATCCGCGCCGAGGCTTCGCGTCGCGCACTGCTCGGGATCGCCGCCGAATGAGCCGTCCGCTCGTCGAAGTGTCCTCGATTTCGCGCAGTTATAGCATGCGCTCCGGGATGTTCGGCCGAAGTGCCGCCGTTCATGCGGTCGATGGCGTGTCGCTGACGATTCCCAGGGGCGAGACGCTGGGCCTCGTCGGCGAGTCCGGCTCGGGAAAGTCGACCACCGGCCGCATCGTGCTCGGCCTCGAGCCGCCGGATCACGGCGAGGTGCGGTTCGACGACAAGCCGATGGCAACGCCCGGAACGACCGCATGGCGTGCGCAACGCGCGCACATGCAGATGATCTTCCAGGATCCGCTGGGGGCGCTGGACCGGCGGTTGCCGGTCGCCGCCCAAATCCGTGAGCCTCTGGACATTCACGGTCTCGGGACGCCCCTCGAGCGCGAGGAGCGGGTCCGCGAATTGCTGCGCGCGGTCGAACTGACACCCGCACATGGTGCGCGCTATCCGGGTGCGCTCTCCGGCGGACAGCGCCAGCGCATCGTGCTGGCGCGGGCGCTGGCGACAAAGCCGGATTTCCTGGTCTGTGACGAGCCGGTCAGCGCGCTCGACGTCTCGATCCAGGCGCAGGTGGTGAATCTGCTCGCCGATCTCCAGGCGCAGCTTGCGCTGACCTTGCTCTTCATCAGCCACGATTTGCGGGTCGTCCGGCAGATCAGCAATGTGGTGGCCGTGATGTATCTCGGCCGCATCGTCGAGATCGGGTGCGCCGATGATCTGTTCGCGCGGCCGGAGCACCCGTACACGCAAGCACTGGTCTCGGCATCGCCCGCGCCGGGCCGCCGCAGCGCAGGCCGCATTGTGCTGGCAGGCGATCCGCCGAACCCGGCGGCCCGTCCTCAAGGCTGCGCCTTCCATCCGCGCTGCCCGCGCACGATCACGCGTTGTGCAAGCGAGGTACCAGCGCTGTCCAACGTCGGTGGCGACAGGCAGGTCGCCTGTCATCTCGTGACCGGGCCGCAAGTCGAGACGCGGGACGCGGCCTGATGGGACGCTATTTCGCCATTCGGATCGGACGCGCGGCGTTGACGATCGTGCTTGTCGTCACCTTTGCCTTCGTGGTGCTGCGTCTCTCGGGCGATCCCGCGCTGATGATTTTGGGACCGGAAGCGCCGCCGGAAGTCCTCGCCGCCTTCCGCAAGGCGTGGGGGCTCGATGATCCCATCTGGTTTCAGTATCTCGACTATTTTGGCGCGATCGCCAAAGGCGAGCTCGGCCGTTCCATGCGTGACGGCCGGCCTGCGATCGAGCTTGTGCTGGAGCGGATTCCGGCAACCCTGGCGCTGACGCTGCCGGCCTTCGCATTCAAGGTCGCGCTCGGCATTCCCGCCGGCATCTACGCGGCGCTGCACCGTGGCTCGGGAATCGACCGCGCGGTGATGATGACGGCGGTCGCCGGCTTCACCGTGCCGAGCTTCGTGCTGGCGCTGCTGCTCGTGCTCGTCTTTGCCGTGCAGCTCGGCTGGCTGCCCTCGGGCGGGCAGGACAGCTGGCGTCATGCCGTCCTGCCGATCGTGACACTCAGCCTTGGCGGCGCCGCGGTGCTGGCGCGATTCACCCGCAGCGCCATGCTGGAGGTGCTGGGCCAGCCCTATATCCGCACCGCCTCGGCGAAGGGCGTGCCGTGGCGAAAAGTCGTGACGTCGCATGCGCTGCCGAACGCGGCGATCCCGACCGTCACCATACTGGGCTTCATGGTGGGCACGCTGATCGCGGGCGCGGTCGTGGTCGAGAGCGTGTTTTCGTGGCCGGGGGTAGGTCGCCTGCTCGTCGTCGCCGTCGCCAACCGCGACCTCGCCGTCGTGCAGTGCATCCTGTTGCTGGTGGCGATGACCATGGTCACCTCGAACCTGATCGTCGACTTCCTCTACGGCTTCCTCGACCCGCGGCTGCGCGCCAAGGGGGCGCACGCATGACTGACACCACGCTGAAGGACACGTCGGCCGGCCGCCGCATCAGCCTCCCGGCGATCCCGGTCTCGGTCGCCATCGCGATCGGCTGGATCGTCGCGATGATGGTGATCGCGGCCTACGCCGAGAAGATCGCCCCCTACGGCTATACCCAGCTCGACCTGCGCAATCGTCTCGCTACACCCGGCAATGTCGCGCACTGGCTCGGTACCGACGAGCTCGGCCGCGACGTGCTATCGCGGCTGCTCGTCTCGATCCGCATCTCGCTCCTGATCGCGTTTGGCGCCACGGCGATCTCGGCCATCGTCGGCACCACGCTCGGTTTCCTCGCCGCGCATTTCCGCGGGCCCGTCGAGCAGCTGGTGCTGATGTTGTCCGACTTCCAGGCCAGCATGCCCTTCCTGATCATGGCGCTCGCGGTGCTGGCCTTCTTCGGCAATTCGCTGCCGCTCCTGATCGGCTTGATGGGATTTTTCGGCTGGGAGCGCTACGCCCGGATCGCGCGCGGCCTTGCCATTTCCGCCAATGCCCAAGGCTATGCGGCGGCGGTCCGGCAGCTCGGCGCGACGCCGGCGCGGATTTACCTCCGGCATATCCTGCCCAACATCGCCTCGACCCTGATCGTGTCGACCACGCTGGTCTTTCCCGAGGTGATCCTGATGGAGTCGGGCCTGTCGTTTCTCGGCCTCGGCGTGCAGCCGCCGATGACCAGCCTCGGCAACATGGTCGGCTACGGCCGCGAGTACCTGACCCGGGCACCCTGGATCATGCTGGCGCCGGCCACCACCATCGTGGTGACCACGCTGGCGGTCTCGGTGATCGGCGATTGGCTGCGAGACCGGCTCGATCCCGAGCTGCAATAGAGCCAAGGGCGCTCTTGTAGCCTGGATGGAGCGAAGCGTAATCGCGGGGGCCGGTCTCGCCCCCGGCGCGCACTTGCCCCGGATTGCGCTGCGCTCCATCCGAGCTACGAAGAGCCCGCGCCGGGAGCAGGGGAGCCCTGTCCGGCTCAAGTTCCCGTTGCGCGCGTTCCCCCCGTGCGCTATCCGGCCGGAAAGGCCTGAGGCGGCTTCGAAAATTTGCCCCGCCCGGCCGGCCAAACCCGAGGACGGAAACCGCCATGCCAGCCTATCGCTCCCGCACCACCACCCACGGCCGCAACATGGCGGGCGCCCGCGGCCTCTGGCGCGCAACCGGCATGAAGGATGGCGATTTCGGCAAGCCGATCATCGCGGTGGTCAATTCCTTCACCCAGTTCGTGCCCGGCCACGTCCATCTCAAGGACCTCGGCCAGCTCGTCGCCCGCGAGATCGAGCAGGCCGGCGGCGTGGCGAAAGAGTTCAACACCATCGCGGTCGACGACGGCATCGCGATGGGCCATGACGGCATGCTCTACAGCCTGCCGTCGCGCGAACTGATCGCCGACAGCGTCGAGTACATGGTCAACGCCCATTGCGCCGACGGCATGGTCTGCATCTCCAATTGCGACAAGATCACGCCCGGCATGCTGATGGCGGCGCTGCGGCTCAACATCCCCGCCGTGTTCGTCTCGGGCGGACCGATGGAGGCCGGCAAGGTCACGCTGCAGGGCAAGACCAAGGCGGTCGACCTGATCGATGCCATGGTCGCAGCCGCCGACTCCAAGGTCAGCGACGAGGACGTCAAGGTGATCGAGCGCTCGGCATGCCCGACCTGCGGCTCGTGCTCGGGCATGTTCACCGCCAATTCGATGAACTGCCTCACGGAAGCCCTCGGCCTTGCGCTCCCCGGCAACGGCACGGTGGTCGCGACCCATGCCGATCGCAAGCGCCTGTTCGTCGAGGCCGGCCACACCATCGTCGACATCGTGCGCCGCCACTACGAGCAGGACGACGCCTCTGTGCTGCCGCGCAATGTCGCGAACTTCAAGGCGTTCGAGAACGCGATGACGCTGGACATCGCGATGGGCGGCTCGACCAACACGGTGCTGCATCTGCTCGCCGCCGCCCATGAAGGCCAGGTCGAGTTCACCATGCAGGACATCGACCGCCTGTCGCGACGCGTGCCCGTGCTCTGCAAGGTCGCACCATCAGTCGCCGACGTGCATGTCGAGGACGTGCATCGCGCCGGCGGCATCATGGGCATCCTGGGCGAGCTCGACCGCGCCGGCCTGATCGACACGTCGGTTTCGACCGTGCACGCGCCGACCATGAACGACGCGCTGGAACGCTGGGACATCAAGCGCTCCAGGAGCGAGTCCGTCCGCACCTTCTTCCGTGCTTCGCCCGGCGGGATCCCGACCCAGGTCGCCTTCAGCCAGGAGCGGCGCTACGACGAGCTCGATACCGATCGCGAGAAGGGCGTCGTCCGCAACCTCGAGCACGCCTTCAGCAAGGACGGCGGTCTTGCCGTGCTCTACGGCAACCTCGCGCAGGACGGCTGCATCGTGAAGACCGCCGGCGTCGACGCCTCGATCCTGAAATTCTCCGGCCCCGCCCGCGTGTTCGAGAGCCAGGACGCGGCCGTCGAAGGCATTCTGGGCGGCAAGGTCGTCGCCGGCGAGGTCGTGGTCATCATCTATGAAGGCCCGCGCGGCGGCCCCGGCATGCAGGAGATGCTGTATCCGACCAGCTATCTGAAATCGATGGGGCTGGGCAAAGCCTGCGCGCTCGTCACCGACGGACGCTTCTCGGGCGGCTCGTCGGGCCTGTCGATCGGCCATCTGTCGCCGGAAGCGGCCGAAGGCGGCAACATCGGTCTCGTCAGGACCGGCGATCGCATCGCCATCGACATCCCGAACCGCAGCATCACCCTCGAGGTCTCCGACGAGGAGCTCGCCAAGCGCCGCACCGCGGAAGAGGCGAAGGGTGATACCGCCTGGCAGGCGATCGGCCGCAAGCGCAACGTCTCGACCGCGCTTCAGGCCTACGCCGCGCTCACCACCAGCGCCGCGCGCGGCGCGGTGCGCGAAGTGAAGCGGCGCTCGAGGTAACAGCGTCTCGTGCGGGCGTGATGCAACTTTCGCGCATCGCGCATGGTCAACAAGTTCTGAACGGCCGGCGCAAGCCGGCCGTTTGCATTAAGGATGCCCCGACGAACTTCGGCAAAGCAAGGTTTTGCGGCGTATACTGCAGCGACCTTCGCAAATCCATTTCGGGCAATTGGGGCACCACAATAATGTCTCGCACTCTCGCTGTCGTTTTCTCGACCGTCGTCGCTGCGATTTCCATGACGAGCGCGGCCTCCGCCGGCTGCTACAATTGCTACACGCCGTCGCCGTGCACGACCTGCTACCAGCAGCAATATGTGCAGCCGCAATACCGCACCGTCGACGAGACCGTGATGGTGTTGCCAGGCGCCGTCGTGGCGCACCGCGCGCCGGCGCAGTACCGCACCGTGATGGTGCCGCAGACCGTGATGGTGGCGCCGCCCAGCGTCCAGTACGAACGCATCCCGCCCCAATACGCCACGCGCCAACGCGTCGAGATGGTCCAGCCGGGCTATTCCTATTACGCCCCGGTGCAGATGGGCTGCGCGTCCTGCGGGTACTGAGCCGGCGAAGCTACGAAAAATTCAAGCGGCGCTCCTTACGGGGCGCCGTTTCGCTTTTGAGGGCGGCAAATGAGGCCTGGAAACGGAAGCGACACCAAACCGGGCTTCGCGGCCGGGAACATGCTTCGCGAATGCGAGCCATTTCCCGATTCGCATGGCCTCGCGGCTGCGGTCTGGGTGGCTGCGCGTCCCGCGTGCTCACACCGCGCAGCTTTTTGAACCGAAGAGAAAGCATTCTTGCTTTCTGATCTCCAGCGCGCAGGCGTTTCGCCTGTCGTGCGTTTGAACACCGTGGAAAAATGCGCCTGCGTGCAGAAGCCAACGGCAAGCGCGACCTCGACCAGCGGCGTTTCGGTGTTTGATAATAGTGACTTGGCACGTTCGATGCGCTGATGCTGGAGATATTCATGCGGACGGTAGCCAGTCGCAATTCGGAATTGCGCCGCGAAGTGCATGCGAGAGAGACCGGCGATGTTTGCGAGGTCGGAAAGACCGATGTCGCGGTCGAAATGCGCTTTGACGTACTCTTCGACACGACGCAGACGCCACTTGGGCAAGCCATTGACCTTGATCTGTGGGCCTTCGAGCCGAGCCACATGCATGGCGAGGGTCCGGCCTATGCAACGTGCAAACTCCCTGTTGGTCGTGTCCCCATACCCGGTCAGCACCTTTGCAAGTTGATCGACGAGAGGATCACGCAACAATACCAGTTCATTCATGCTTTCGGCCGCGAGTAACTGTCGCGTCGATTGCTGTGAAATCATGTAGTCGGCAGAAACGCGGAAGTGCAGGAAGTCACACGGCGAATGAAATTGCGCGATGATTCGCTTCGACGGCGCCGAGACGTACAGCGTGCCTGCCGGCATGTTGCCATCGAAGATCGCCTGCCCATCGCCGGCGAATGTCAGGCGGGACGCCTTGAGCGCGATTCCCAAAAAATATTGATCGGGTGGTGTCGTCGCTTCGGCACGCAGTGTGGCATCCTGCAGGTTGGTCCAGCGCGAGATTACGATGTCTCTGGCGACGACGCCGGGGTGGACTCGACGCCAGGACTGTTCCTGGTAGAGGCCCTCCGTTTCGAGTAGACTTTCATCTCGCAAGGGACAGTCTCGACGATTGAACGATCGCTCCACTTGTGTGCCGATGGACATCATCCGTTCTTTCCGGGTTTCGCGGCCATTGCGACGGTCGTGAAACCTCAACATGTGCGATAAAGGGAAAGATACGTCTGAAGGCGGATCGATATGGGTTATCGATTGCAAAATATTGCTATATCTCGAAAGAGGCAGTCACTGTCGAACGGAGAGTGTGGCGTCACGTTGCTCCATTGAGGTGCATTGGTCGTCTTAGCAATTCTTAGCAATTCACAACGCGCGGGAGTGTGTCCCATCGCTATCCTGACCTCGTGGCACTTAAGGGCCGCGAGGATCAAGGAGAATTCAGATGGAACAGCGTAGACGAATCGCCATCGTCACGGGGGGCAGCCGCGGTCTTGGGCGTAACACGATGGTCAGCCTTGCCCGCAGAGGTGTCGATACCATCTTCACATACAAGTCGGCACGCAATGAAGCTGACATGGTGACTGCGCAAGTTAGAGAGATGGAATCCCGCGCCATACCTTTGCAGCTGGATGTCGGCGACGTGAGCGCATTTGGCGGCTTTGTCGCGCAGGTGCGGGAAGCCCTGGCTTGCCTCGGAGCAACGCATTTCGATTATCTAGTCAACAATGCCGGCATTTCACATCACAATTCGTTTGAAATGACGACTGAGGACGAACTCGATGCCCTCTACAGGGTGAATTTCAAGGGCGTGTTTTTCCTGACGCAGAAATTGCTTCCGCTCATCAGAGACGGCGGCAGGATCGTGAACATCTCCAGCGGCCTCGCCCGGATCATCATTCCCGGCAGCGCGCCGTACGGCGCGTTGAAGGGCGCCATTGAGGTCCTTACGCGTTATCAAGCCAAAGAACTGGGCCCGCGTGGGATCGCCGTGAATGCTGTGGCCCCCGGCGCAATGCAGACCGACTTCAGCGGTGGTATGGTGCGCGACAATCCAGCACTTAACAAACGTGTCGCCGATATGACTGCGCTCGGACGTCCTGGTGTCCCGGACGACGTCGGGCCGATGATTGCTTCGCTGCTGTCCGAGGACAACCGCTGGATCAACGCCCAGCGAATCGAGGTCTCGGGCGGCATGGCGATCTAGCTGCCCGCAACGGCTGTGCGGACTCCTTGAAATCAAACCGGGGTCTCGCTATTTGCGTGGCCCCGCTATCTGCCGATGAGAGATCGTCAAGACGGACGGCGGGCTGGGAGGTCGACCCGATCAGACGTGGAAGTCGCACGGCGCCTCCAGAATGCTTGCGGCGGCGACGAGATCGGTCGAGCCCGTTTTCTCCGAATGCGCGCGATAGATTGGGCCGATGAGGGCGAGGGCTTCGTGGATGCGGCGAGTTCGTATCAACAAGCGTGCCAGCGGCACGGCAGCCTTTAATTCCCAACCAGGGGAGGCCTGCATTCCCGCAAGTTCAATGGACTTGCGCAAGGATGACTCGGCGGATTCGAAGTCCGGTTGGGGGCTTCTCAAGATAATTTGGCCTTGTGTGCGCAGAAGGCTCGGAAGGTAGAATTGCTGATTCATTTCCCGGGCCGATGACAGGGCGCCGTCGATCGTCGCGCGCGCCTCGTCATGATTTCCGCACTGGGATAGCCCATCCGCCAGAGCTATCGACGCTGTTGGAGTGAGCATGTGCAGGCGCTCGCGGCGAAGCCGTTCGAGCGCTTGTCGCAATGTCTCAACTCCGGTCGAGAAGTCTCCGGTCATCAAGAGCCATTCTCCTCTCAGCGCCAATGCGGCAGACGTGTGAGTTTTGATCGATAAACGTTGGGCGTGTACAAGCAAGCGTTCGATATACAGGGCCGACTCAACGGTGTTGCCGCTCCAAAGCAAGACAGGTACGGAGTGGGTGATCGCCATGGTGTAGTTGCTTGGCAGAGATATCTCCGCCGCATCGTCCATGGCCTTGATGGCCAGCTTGCAGGCGCTATCGGGGGATCCGCGGAGCCAAACGCAGCGTGCCAGCGAGATCTGGGCCCTCAGGCGATCGTCGTATCCGAACAGATTGATTTTCGCGCGGCCGGTCGTGGCTTCAAGCCTGGAACCGCGCTCGTAGTGGGCGATCGTTGCCAATTGGTCGCCTGCCATATGACTGGAAGCTGCCATCAGCCATTCAGCATTGATGCGATCTTCAGGAGAATCGCTGCGTTCTGCGATGGCTCCGCTGCGCTTCACGGCGGCCAGCGCCGCTCCGAAATCGCCAGTTCGGTTGAAGAAGAGGGCCAGGTCGCCCAGAAGGCGAAGCTGTTGGGGCGCTTGCCCGAGAGCCTCGGAGAGAACCAACCCACGCTCCAGGGCATTCCGAACCTCCGGCGTATTTCCGAGGGTGTACATCGTGGACACCGCCAGCGCTTCCTGCAGGCGCGCTTCGCTCTCGGGAATTTCGCCGAGGTCGTCTTTAAAGCTTAATGCCAGTTGTGACCAGTGCCGGCATTCGTTCAACAACCAGAGACCGAGAAAGAGCGGGGCGGTGTCGGCCGCAAGCTGAACGCCAAGCGGGCGGGACTTCTCGTTGGAAAATGTCCATTCGAGTGCCTTTCGCAAATTTCCGACATGCGGCGCGTGACGTCCAATATCAGCATAGGTGCCGTGCTCGAGCGCGGTGGCCTTGAACAGCTTCGAAAAATAGAGCGCGTGGCGCGCGGCAATCGATTCAGTCTGTTCGGTCTCGGCCAGCTTGGCGGCCGCGTATGCCCGAGTCGTGTCGGGAAGCCGATAGAAGACGGTGTCACCTTCCCGATGAACCCAGACGAGAGACCGGTCGATCAAGCTCATGATCGTTCTGGAGACGTTGGCGCTATCATGGTCGCCATTGTTCGTGATCGAACACGCGGCGTCCATTGTGAACAGACCGACGAGCATGGAGAGGGCGGATAGGACGCGCTGTTCCTCTCGATTGAGAAGCCTGAAGCTCCAGTCGAGCATCGATTCGAGCGTTCGATGTCGGGGAGCCGCGTCGCGGCGACCAACCAGGCCGAGGTCAACGTTACCGACAATCAGGTTGGCGACCCCAGAAATACCGTAGGTGCCAACCCTGCTGGCCGCCATTTCGATTGCCAGTGCAATTCCGTCGGTTCTTCGGCATATTCCGGAGACGATCGGCGCCTCGATATCGCTCAGCTCGCCATTGAATCCGCTAAACTTGGCGCGATCCAGGAAGAGTTGCACGGCTGGCGTGGCCAGCGCCTGCGCTGCGGTGGGGCACTCCTCCATCGGGCAGGCGAGAGGGCTTAGCAAATGGATCGTCTCGCCGTCGACACGCAGCGCTTCTCGCGACGTCGTCAGCAGATGGACAGCTGGAGCTTGTTGAAACAAGCGCGCGGCCAGTCCGGATGTTGAATCGAGGAGATGCTCGCAACTATCAAAGATGATCAGCACGCGTCTGCCGGTGAGGAAGTTCAAAATCTCCTCAACGGGATCGGCGCCTCCGATCCGGCAGCCAATTGCCGAGATGATAGCCTCGGGTATCCGTTCGGGGTCAGAGACGGCGCCGAGATCGACAAAAGCAATATTGTCGTCACCAAACTCCGCTCGCAAACGGTCCGCAACGGCTGTCGCGGTTGTAGTTTTCCCGATGCCTCCGGAGCCGACGATACTTACGAACCGACGTTCAAGGAGAAGTTCGACCAGGCTGTTGACAACATCGTCGCGGCCGACCAGCAACCGGGGTGGTGGCGGCACGCGGCCCGTGAGCCGGGGCGCCGGGGATGCGGTCGGCAGAGACGGCGCCTCGGTGGCCTCTCGCGTGACGGATGCGACGAAGCTGTAACCTACACCGCTGACATTGACGATGTAGCGTGCACCGTCGCGACCGTCTCCCAAAACGCGGCGAAGCGATGCAATGTGTACTCTGACACCCGCATCGTCGACGGCCACGCCTCGCCATGCGAGATCGACCAACTCGCGCCGACTGACGACCTCGCCGGCGCGATCGATCAGGACGATCAACAGGTCGAGCGCGCGAGAGCCGATCCGCACCGGCTTTCCGTCCTTGGTCAGCAAGCGGCGCGCGCGGTCCAGGCGGAAGTTTCCGAACGACGTCGTCGTTTCTCCTGAATGAAGATCGTTGTCGCGCTGGGGCGATAAGGGCGAGGGGGCTTCGGCTCGAACCTTCGCATGAACTGCCACCTGCGACTCCCTTTCCCCGGTCGATAAATATCGTGCGCAGGGCGCAGGCAAAATCTTCCAGAATCGCAGGTAAAATCTTCCAGAATTGTGACGCAGGTTGCGGAAAACTGATCCGCCCGGGCTATCCATTGGTCGAAGGGCGCCGGCCTTAGCCGTTATCGATGGTCTCTGGTTGGTCACCTGATCGACGCCAACGCCCGGGGCCGACACCCACATTCTCCGTGAAGGAATTGGTGAAATGGCTTTGGCTGGAAAATCCGCACGCAAGGGCAATCTCGGCTATCGAAAGCGTCGACCCTGACAGCATTGCTTGTGCCCGCTGCATGCGACGACCGAGCTGCCACTGATGAGGTGACATTCCGGTGGTGCGCTTGAAGGCCCGACCGAAATGGGCGACCGAAATGCGGCATTCCCGGGCGAGTTCGGCCATGGAGACGTCGAGCTGGCTGTTTATTAGGTCTTTCGCACGACGTTCCTGCCATGCTGCCAGCCCGTATGTTCGAGTTTTGTTTGCGCCATTCAACGTCGCATATTGTCCGAGCACGTTGATGCACGCAGCATCAAGGATCGAATCGAGCAGAAGTCCGGTCGTCGCGTGGGGCCGGTCCAAGGCCGCAAGAGCCGTCTCGGAGAGATGACGCATGACAGGATCGTCATGGCCGGTCGTCGGCCGATGGATGAAATCCGCGAATGCCGGTAAGTCATTCTGTTCGGCGTAGGCCTTCATGGTCGAAATCGGCATGTAAAAGTGCACAGTGCCGCCGGGATTCCGACAAAGGACCCGAGGATCTTCTCTAAGATCGATGATGTAGGTTGTTCCACCTTGCACGGGATCGGATGAGACGAACCGACTGCCTTGCCAGAATTCCTGCCGAATACTTTTGAGTGGAACGATCACCTGATAGGCGTCGAGAAAACCGAGCGAGCCGCTTGGCTTTCCTGTGGCTCCTCCTCTCAGCACCGAGACAGCGATGGTCCCTCGCTGCAAGGTACGACGGACATGGGTGGGAGGTTCGGGCAAACGGAAACTGGCTGCCAGATGCGCACCATAGGCGCCTTTGCTGGCCGATTTCCCACCGGTGGCGTGTGGCTCGCTCATCTGGAAACCTCGACGGCAATTATGCGGCCGAATGCTCGATCGATCGATCTCAAACGCACGATTTCGTTGACTTCTGGACGTCATGCGCGCCTGACGAAGTCGGCGAGTGGCTCGGCAAGTTCCCGGAACAGAAGCCCCCTGTAGGTCTTACTTGGTGCCAGTCCGAAGGGTCGAGCGTTGACGGCGCTATGGGTCTCACCGTAAAGAGCACTCACTGACCACGTTGGGTAGTAAAGCGGTAGTAACGGCCTTTTTTCGTTCAGCTCGCGCCGCTGCTAACCCTCTGAAATTGTTGCTCCGGAAGGGTGGCCGAGTGGTTTAAGGCACCGGTCTTGAAAACCGGCGTGCCCGCAAGGGTACCGTGGGTTCGAATCCCACCCCTTCCGCCAGTCGATCCGACCGGGGGTCTATCGGTCAGGCTTTCCGGGGCAGGTGATCCGTGAATCCAACATCCAATCCGGCCGGGCTCGACAAACTGAAGCTCCGCATTCAGGCGTTGCGCGCCAAGACCATCGCCAATGGCTGCACCGAGGACGAGGCGCTGTCTGCGGCCGCCAAGGTCGCCGAGCTGCTGGATCGCCACGATCTGTCGCTCTCCGACGTCGAACTGCGGGCGTCGCCGTGCGAGCGGAAGGTCTACGAGACCCATCGCAAGAAGCGAATTCCGCTGGACGACTGCATCGGCGCGATCGCTCATTTCTGCGATTGTCGGGTCTGGCGCGAGAAGAACGCGGCCGGCGAGAACCACTATGTGTTCTTCGGTCTCGGCGCGGATGTCGAAGTCGCGCATTATCTGGCTGAATTGATCGACGGCGCCGTGCGCGCCGAGCTCGGCCGTTTCAAGACTTCGATCGACTACAGCAGGTTCCGGCACCAGCAGCGGCACCTGGCCAATGCTTCCTTCGCGCTCGGCATGGTGGCCTCAATCGCGCAGAGGCTGGTGGCGATCAAGGCCAGTCGCGATCAGGTCAACGAAAGCACCGGCCGCGGGCTGGTGGTTCTCAAGACCTCGGTGGTCGATGCGGAGTTCGACAAGCTCGACCTGAAGATGCGGACCCAGCGCAGCACCAGCCGGATGGTGTCGATGACAGCCTATGAAGCCGGCGGCGCCGCCGGTGCGTCGCTCGCCATCAATCCCGGGCTTGGCAAGTCCCTTGGCGGGTCGCAGTCAAGGACCGCTCCTAAAGGGAGCTGAACGCGTCGGGGGAGGGCGTGCAGCCTCACCATAATTGCAGTTCAGTCGATGGATTTCTCGAGCTTCTGGGCTGCGCGGAAGTCGTCCATATGCTGCAGGTTCGGCCCGTAGGCAGCCTCTTTGGTCAGCAGGTGGTAGATCCGGGCCACGACGGTTTGGAGATGTTTCATTCGTCCGCGCGGCATCGCCCGCGCCTTGCAAAGGGCTCGGACCGCATGGGCTCGGAAATAATCAAAAGCGTCTGACATCGCGGACTCAACGTCCCGCGCAATGATTGGTTCTTGGATTGGTTCTTGTTCGCGCGTCCCAAAACGCCGCCAGGGACGCCCGCGCGTTCAGGAACCTGGCCCTCGCTGGCCTGTTGTTCGCACTCTCGTCCAGCTATGGAGGGCGCCCTTGGAAAGTACGATCATCGGAGAATTCGACACGCGCCGTGACGCCGAGCTAGCGGTTGAGCATGTCGTGCAGGAATGTGGCGTGCCGCGAAGCGACGTTTTCGTTCAGGCCGCCGGTGGTGCGAACACGTCGGGGACACGCCCGGCCGGTCCTGACGCCAAGACCGCGCCTGCGCCGGAGGGTCATCAGAAGCTGGAAGGTCCAATCGAGGTCTCCGTGGACTTTCACGGCGATGCGCCCGAGAAGATCGCGGACGCCCTGAAGGGCGCAGGTGCAAAGGCGGTCCGAACCAAGTAGCGGCGAGGGGAGACTTTGGCGCCGGAATCCGCACACGCTGAACAGTGACGCATGGATCTGAGTTGGGGAACCCCTTGCACGTTCAGCGCGTTTCAACGCGAACGCAAATGGCGAGGTCTCCCTGCTTCAGAGCTCATCGACCCTGATCCCCGGCGACACCGTCTGGCGGCGGTGCGAGGCGCGGCGTGTGGCGGTTCTGAACGATGCTGCCGCTTATTTCGCGGCCCTGCGGGAGGCCCTGCTGCAGGCGCAGGATCTCGTTTATATCGTCGGCTGGGATATCCATAGTGAAACCAGGCTGGTCGGCGAGTCCGGGCGAGCGGATGACGGCTTGCCGGAACAGTTCGGCCCGTTCCTGCGCGCGCTGGTCCAGCGACGTCCCACCTTGCGCATCAACATTCTCATCTGGGACTTTGTCTCGTTCTACGCTTCCGAGAGGGAATGGAATTCCGCGGCGAAATTCACCGCCGACACAGATGGCCGCGTCCGGTTTTATCTTGATTCCACACTTCCATTTGGGTCGGCCCAACACCAGAAAATCGTCTGTGTCGACGGTTCGCTGGCGTTCGTCGGCGGACTCGATCTGACGATCAGGCGCTGGGACACGAGTGACCATCGCGCCGATCACGCATCGCGCTGTGATCCCCAGGGCAAGCCATACCTGCCGTTTCATGATGTTCAATGCATAGTCGACGGGGATGCGGCGGCGTGGCTGTTCGACCTCGCGGAGCAACGCTGGCGCGCGGCAGGCCAACAGATTGACGATCGGCGCCCGCTGAAGAGCTTGCGCTGGCCGGCGAATGTGCCCGTGGAAGCTGAGCATATGCCGGTGGGTATCGCCAGGACCGAGGTGGTTTGTCCGACAGGTTCGACGCTCCGGGAAGTCGAACGCTCGTTGATCGCAGCGATCCGGTCAGCGACGAGCTTCGTGTACATCGAGAACCAGTTCACCAGCGCCACCAAGATCGCGCGCGAATTGGCGGAGCAGATGCTGCGCGTGCCTTCGCTTCGGGTTGTGGTCGTCACTCCGAAACTGCATTCCTCGTGGCTGGAATCCCAGGCCATGCAGAACGGCCGGGGCGCCTTCATCGACTGCTTCAGTTCAGCCGGCATCGCCGATCGTATCCGCTTCGTCTACCCGGTGTCGGGGAACGGGGACACGGAAGCGGCCGTGATGGTGCACAGCAAGCTCATGATCGTCGACGATCGGATCTTGAGGATCGGTTCGGCCAATCTAAACAATCGATCGATGGGCGCCGACAGCGAATGTGACCTGATCTTTGAAGCCACATCGGACGAGCATCGAAATTTCATCGCTTCGGTCCGCCGTCGCCTGATCGCCCATTTCTGCGGCCTCGATGAACAGACCGTCGCGCAGAACGACGATCGTCTATTTGCGCTCCTGGACGACGTCTCAAGAGAAGGTGGGACGAAGGCGCTGCGCGACGTGGAATCTTCGGTCCTGACCAGCGCTCTGGCCACGATGGTTCAGCCGGTGGCGGACCCTGAGCGGCCTCTTCATCTGGAGCGGGCGGCATCGCGCATGTGGAGCACGAAGACGATCATCGGGATGGTCTCGATAGCCGTGGCGCTTTGCGGACTCGCAATGGCCTGGTCCTACACGTCCTTGAGCGATTTCGCCGACGCCGGCCGGATGTCGACGCTTCTGTCTGCCTATTCGCAGTCCGTCTGGGGGCCGCCATTCGCGATAGCGGCTTTCGTCGTCGGCGGGTTGGTCGTGTTTCCGGTTCTCGTGCTCATTGCGGCAACTGCTGCCGCACTCGGACCATGGCTAGGTTTCGTCACCGCCATGACGGGGGTCGTGCTCAGCGCCTTTGTCCTGTTTGCGATCGGGCGGGCACTCGGCCGCGAGCGCCTCCAGCGTTTGCTCGGACGACGTACCGCGCGCATCCAGGAGCGTGTTGTCGGCAAGGGCATTCTGGCCGTCGTCGTCATCCGGATGATTCCGATCGCACCGTTCTCGGTGGTGAATGTCGTGGCTGGCGCGAGCACGCTGCCGCTGCGTGACTTCCTGGTCGGAACGCTGCTCGGCATGACGCCGGGCATTCTCGCCATGGCAGTTTTGGGGGCTCAGATCGCTGATCTCGCCAGGAATGCGTCCTGGGTCAACATATTGCTGCTCGCATTGGCGTTCCTGGGCTGGCTCGCGATCTGCGCAGGCGCGCAATTCGTCGCGACGTGGCTCGCCGGGAGGCGATGATGGCGCCGATGCGCTTCATGACGTGGAATGTGCATGGCACCTTCAATCTCAATCCGAAGTTCGATCTGGAAGGTATCTGTTCCATCATTCGCAAATGGGCTCCCGATGTCGTTGCGCTTCAGGAGGTGGATTCGCGATCGCGATCTGACGATCCGTTTGCGAAGCTGGCGAGTGTCGTCGGCGATCACCGTGTTCACGCCAAGTCGATCGTCACGGCGGATGGCGAATACGGCCAGACGCTCCTGAGCCGCTTCCCATTCTCCGGCCCGCCCGAGATCGTCGACGTGTCGTATCGTGAGCGCGAACCGCGCCGAGCGATCGCCGCGGGACTGCTGACGCCGGTCGGCGATGTCCGCGTGGTGGCCACGCATCTCGGCTTGAGTATCCACGAGCGCCAAGCGCAGGCTCACGCGCTGGTGAGCCTGATGAAGCCCGGAAGGACCGTCGTCCTCGGGGATTTCAACGATTGGTTCTGGATCAAATCGGTGCGGCGCGTGCTTGCGCAGGCCTGCCCAAACCGCACGCGGCTGCGAACTTTCCCGTCGCATTTGCCCCTGCTGCGGCTTGACCGGATCTATGCGACCTCCGACAGCCCGATCGGGAAGGTTTGGACCGACGAAGGGGCGCGGGCTTACTCAGACCATTTGCCCGTTATTGCAGACATCGAGATCGCCGGCGGGTCAAACGCGTCTTAAGCGCGATAAAAAAGTTCTTTCTGCAGAAGGACTTGGCTACTGTGCATGGGGTTGTTTTCGCACATTTATGCAGTCGGCCCACGCTGCCGCCCGGCGGGACCAAGGGGAACCCTTTCCTGACCCCTGCGTTATCTGGCCATGACGGAAGACATTTCCTACCGGCGCAAGCCCTTGACCCCCGAACAGCGGCAGGCGCGCGATGCGACACGCCGTATCGAAGCCGAAAAAGCCATGCGCGATCATGAAGCGGCGCAGAAGGCGTTTTATGCCAACAAGGAGCGGCTGAGAGCCGAACGGTTGGCACGTGAACAGACGGAAGCCAAGGGCTGACCGCGCGCTGTCGCCCCGTCAAAGATGTCCTTGCCTGCGAGCGCCGGCCTCAGTGCCGGTGAGGGACGCGCGTCACGCTCAACGCCTGCTTCAGCGCCTGAACGGCGGTTGCGAAAGATCTGCGAGGCGATTGCGCCTCGATCGCTTCGGCTGCGACGCGACAATCGTCGGCGACCTTGAGCAACCCGCTTCGCGCCAGGTCCATGGTGGAGAGGGCTGCCTGCTCAAGGCAGACCCGTTCAAGCCGTCGAAACTCCCGCAGTTCTTTGTTCATGCGTCAGCTCTCGATGTCTCCGGGCCAAGGCGCGCTGAGTCTGCTTAATCAATGGTAAACATCTCTGCCTAGCCGGGTTGGCTGGCGTAGAGCTGGTGGGTGACCTGCACACACCCGGTCTGGGCACGCCCAGCGGGCTTGACGGCGTTTGGCTTCCGCCGGAAGCTTCCAACGATCCAGATTTGAACCACGGAGACGTTCGCTTCCAGCCAGTCCGACCCCGATCAGCGAAAACCGAAATGGAGCTGACCATGACCACGTTCGACAAGCGCGAGCAGGGCTTCGAGGCCCAATTCGTCCACGACGAGGAACTCATGTTCAAGGCCACGGCCCGGTCCAACAAGCTGCTCGGGCTCTGGGCCGCCACCCAGCTCGGCCTCAGCGGCGATGCCGCGGCCAGCTACGCGACGGCGTTGGTGACGGACCATCTGGAGAACCAGTCGATGGACGACGTCGTGGGCAAAGTCTCGGCCGATCTTGCCGCCAGGGGCGTATCGCGCGAACAGGTCGGCCAGAAGTTCCAGGAATGCCTGCAACAGGCGGTTCAGCAGCTCGCGGCAAAATCCTGAACGGCGCGCCGTCGGCGCTCACAGCTCCATGTAGACGATCTCGATCGGCTCGCCGCCGAGGCCGAGAGAGAATTGCCCTCTGCCAGTGCTTCTGAAGCCGTATCGTTGGTAGAAGACTTCGGCATTGATCGTGGCTTCGAGACGGATTGGTCCGCTATGTCCGTCACGCGCCTGGGCGACGCCGATGTCGAGCAATCGCTGGCCAAGCCCGGAGCCGGCGGCCTCGGGCAGTACGAACAATCGGGTGACCTCGCCCGGCTCGGCGTCGACGAAGCCGACGATGACGCCGTTGCGAAGGCAGACGGTCATGCGTCCCCTGGCGATGAGCTCTTGGTAGAAGCGGGGCGTGCGCTCACCCATCCAGTTCTCGATCTGCGCCGGCGAATAGCATCCGTGCGCCAGACCTGCGATTGAAGCCTTGGTGATGTCGAACACCGCTTTCGCATCGTCCGCGCGTGCCGCCCTGAAAGACAGCTCTCCATCGGCGGAGCGCGGGCGGTCATTACTCGGCATGTTTGCGCATTCCGGAGTCGCTGAGCTTGTCGACGTAGGCTATGCCTAGGGCCGAGCCATTCCGGCTCGTCCGGATGACCCTGAAGGTCGAGCCGCGAGACGAAGGTCTCGTAGCCGCCGACAATGACCATCACGAGTAGGTTGGAGATCATCACAACGTCGATCAGCGCCAGCACGCTCATCATGATCTGCTGCTCGGTGAGATCAATCGCGTGCCAGGACAGATGCCAGAGCTCCTTCAGGAACAGCACGATGTAGACGCATTGCGCCACGATCAGACCGAAATAGAGCGGCAGCTGCAGCCAGCGCGAGCCGAAGATGATCATCGCGATCAAGCCCAGGCGCGGCAAGGGCAGGCGCGGTTCGGTGCGGAGTTCGGGTCCAGGCTCAACCGACATTCAGCAGCATCCTCGCACCAAGATCATCCCGCTTCCTGTAACCCGACAAGATGGCCCGCGGAAGACGTGAGGCGCCTGTCGCTTTCCGAGGACCGTGCTGTTTCGTGCTATCGTGCCCGAGCGGCCTTCGTGCGACGGCCAGGATCGGGAGGCGGGTGGTGGCTTGCGGACTATCTTGCGGAGTATCTAGCAGCAGCTTCGGCAAATGGCCCGGCGCGATCGCGCTCTCTGCTGCAATCCTGGTCGGCTGCGGCGGCGCTGAGGTATCGGCCACGCCGCTGACGCCATTTCGCTACGAGGCGCAGGCGCAGCGTCATTGCCCGCACGACCGGGTCGTCTGGCTCGATTTCAGCAAAGGCGTCTACTACGGCAAAAGCCAGAAGCGGTACGGCCAGGGTTTTACCGGCAGCTTCGTCTGCTTGAGCGAAGCCCGCGACAGCCTCTATCGGCGTTCGCTGCTTGGACTGCGGTAAGCGTATTTTTCGTGCTGGGTGCTCAGGCGAAGGCCAATGCCACGAGGCTGGAGCACAGCAAGACCAAACCGCCGGCGGTCAATGCCAGGAAGCCATCGGATACGAGGTCATGGTTGCGCATGGGACACCTGCCGCTCTCGTCTGCGATGCTCGATCGGATCGACTAAAAATGTCCGAACGCGCCGTCTTGAAAGGGTGATGCTTGCCGTCCGCGCGAGTGCCTCAGGCCCTCGTGCGGTAACCTTCAAACGCATGGGCCAGGAAGATCCCCGCGCTTACCAAACCCATCAGTGCCGAAACCGTCTCGATCATCGTCTCATTCCATTCCGCCCTGCACGCGAGAAAACGCGGGCGGCCTTGCACAGTCAAAAGAATTCCAGGGAGCGGCGCGACAATGGGGGTGGAGTGAGGATTTGGCGCAACAGAATGTCCAGCCGTGGCACAGCGCAGGGCGCCCGCGCCCCGTAGTTCAACGGGGCGAACGCATACGCCCCGTTTACCATCCCGGCGGGATCGTTGTGGGCTCCCCATTTCCGCCGTGTTCGGGTTGCGTTATCTTTACCACTTCCGACGCGGTGGTGGGCCGCCTCGGAGCAAAGGACCGGACAGCGCTGCCCGTAGTCAAAGCGGGTTAGGTACGCCTCCGGCAAAGTGGTATTTGGGGCGAATGGGGATCCGACGGTCAGATTCGGTTTTGCGGGCCGCGCGCGGTGTTGCGGCGGTCGCGACCTGCCTTGCGCTCGCCAATTGCGCATCCTCCAACAAATTCGCCAGCCGGGTCGATCCGAAATACGGCGTGTCCTCGAGCCCCCGGGTCGTGGCTTTGGGTGATCCGGTCCCGAAGGGCGGCGGCGCCTACCGCGTCGGCAAGCCCTATGTGGTGGGCGGCCGGACCTATGTTCCCGAAGAGGACGTCAACTACCGCGCCGAGGGAATGGCGTCCTGGTACGGCGACGATTTCCACGGCCGCCTGACCGCCAATGGCGAAGTGTTCGACATGGGCTCGCTGACAGCGGCGCATCCGACCCTGCCGATGCCGTCCTATGCGCGGGTGACCAACGTCTCAAACGGCAAGTCGCTGATCGTCCGCGTCAATGACCGCGGGCCCTATCACGGCAACCGGCTCATCGACGTCTCGAACAAGGCGGCCGAACTGCTTGAATTCAAAGGCAATGGGGTCGCCAAGGTCCGCGTCGAATATGTCGGCCGGGCGCCGCTGGAAGGCTCCGACGACCGCCAGCTGATGGCCACCTTGCGCACCGGGACCCCGGCGCCGTCACCCTCGATGGTCCGGGTCGCCTCCGCGCGACCCTTCGTGCCGGAGCTGCCGTCGTCGAACCGCGGCGCCATGCGCGGCGAAGTTCCGACGCCCGAGGGACGGCCCTACAATCTCGGCAACACCTCCGCCGACATGGCTTCACTCAGTGCGACCTCGGAAATGTCGGCCTCGAGCCGCAACCGGGGCCGGGCGCTCCAGAACGCGCGCGGCGTGTCCTATGACGGGGACGGCCGCTACGCGACCGAGAGCGCTCCGTCCGGCGCCTACGCCTCGGACGGCGCTGCCGAGGCCCGCGGCATCCTGAGCGGCCGCGGCCTCTACTGAGCGGCGCTTTCCTTCAAGAAACTCACCAGCGCCGCATTCACCTCGTCGGGCCGCTCCTGCTGGACCCAATGGCCGGCGCCCTCGATGATCAGCTTTCGCTTCAGATTGGGCAGCACGCGCTCGAGCTCGTTGATGCGCTTGGCTCCGATCAGGCCGGTGATGACGGCGTCTTTCGAACCGGCAATGAAGAGCGAGGGCTGATGGATCTGCGCATCCTGCCAGGGCGCCGTCAGCTCCCAATTGCGGTCGAGGTTGCGATACCAGTTCAGGCCGCCACGAAAACCGGATTTGCGGAAGGTTTCGGTGAAATAGGCAAGGTCAGTCTCGCTGAGCCAGGCCGGCAGAGGCTCCTCCGGGTTGCCGTGGCCGAGGAAGCCCTTGCCCTCCAGCACGAACATGGCTGCGGAGGGATCGGCAAGGCCGCGCCCGCCGAGCACGATGCGCATGGTCCGCGCGACGTCACGCTCGAACTCGGCTTCGGCAACGCCGGGTGCCTGGAAATACTGCCAATAGAAGTTGGTGATGCCGCCCTGGCGCAGGAGGTCGAGCGGCTTGCCGCGGCCGCGGAACGGCGGCGGCACGCTCAGGCCGGCGACCGCCGTGAAGATGTCCGGCCGGAACAGCGCCGCGTGCCAGGCCACCGGTGCACCCCAATCGTGGCCGACCACCATCGCTTTGCTCTCGCCAAGCGCCTGCACGAGGCCGACGATGTCGCCGACCGTGTCGAAGATCGAATAGGCTGTCGCCTCGGGCGGCGCTGAGCTCTGGCCATAGCCGCGCATGTCGGGGGCGACGACACGAAAGCCGGCCTGCGCCAGCGCCGGGATCTGGTGGCGCCAAGAATAGGAGAGTTCCGGCCAGCCGTGGCACAGCACCACCAGCGGACCCTGACCGGCTTCACGGATGAACAGATCGATGCCGTTGGCCTTGATCACGCGGGTGGAGGACATCGCTTTTCCGCCTTGTTTCAGGGGTTTGGTCAGAAAATCTGAGGTGCCACGATAGGGGCGGGACGAGAATCGTGCAATCTCGGGACAAGCGGCCACCCCGTGTTGTTCGCACCCGCTCCAACTGTTAGAACGCCGCTCTCAGGGCTTGGCCATGGAATTTCATCTTTCCTCGTTTGGGCGCCCCCGGTTCACCGCCGGAGCGCTGGCGCGTGGGCTGATCGCGACGGCTCTGGTGGCGGCAATCGGCTGGGGCGGAGCCCTCTACGCCGCCAACCAGAGCGTCCAGGGCGCCAAGAAAACGGATGACTCCGGCTTCGACGGCGACGCCCCGACCGCTATCCTGATCGAGGCCTCGAGCGGCAGTGTGCTGTTCGAGAAGAACGCCGACGAGCTGCGCGCGCCCTCCAGCATGATGAAGCTGATGACCGCCGAGGTCGTCTTCAACGCCATCAAGAAGGGCGACATCAAGCTGACTGACGAATACCGGATCAGCGAGAACGCCTGGCGCAGGGGCGGCGCCCCTTCCGGCGGCTCGACCATGTTCGCTGCGATCAACAGCAAGGTCACGGTGGACGATCTCCTGCACGGGGCGATCATCCAGAGCGGCAACGATGCCTGCATTGCGCTGGCCGAAGCCATGGCGGGCAACGAGCGGATTTTCGCCGCCGACTTCATGACCAAGCGCGCCCGCGAGCTTGGCCTGACGAAGTCGACCTTCGGCAATTCCAACGGCTTGCCCGACCCCGCCAACAAGATGACGGTGCGCGAGCTCGGCATCCTCGCCCGGCACATCATCCTCGACTTCCCCGAATTCTACAAACTGTTCGGCGAGAAGGAATACACCTGGAACAAGATCCGCCAGCCCAACCGCAATCCGCTGCTCAATTCGATGGAAGGCGCCGACGGACTGAAGACCGGCTACACCAAGGAAGGCGGCTACGGCATGGTCGGCTCGGCGGTGCAGAACGGCACGCGGCTGATCGTCGTCGTCAACGGGCTGGAAGACCCCGAAGATCGCGCCACCGAAGCCAAGAAGATGCTGGAATGGGGTTTTCGCAATTTCGAGACCCGCACGCTGATCGCGGCCGATCAGCCCGTCGGCTACGCCAAGGTGTTCGGCGGCGAGAGCCGCTCGGTGAGACTGGTCGCCAAGACGCCCGTGAAAGTGATGGTGCACAAGAACGGCACCGACAAGCTGATCGCGCGCGTCGTCTATAGCGGTCCGGTGCGCGCGCCGGTCGAGGCTGGGCAGAAGGTCGGGCTGGTCAGGGTCTGGCGCAGCGGCAACATCGCGGTGGAGACGCCGGTCTATGCCGCTGACGCGATCGGCACCGGCTCGACCCTACGGCGTGCAATCGACGGCGCCAGCGAGCTCGTGATCGGCATGTTCCGTGCGGGCGCCGAGAAGCTCTGATCATGAGTGAAAGCGCGGTCAAGTGGCCGTCCGGACGCGGGCGTTTCGTCACCTTTGAAGGCGGCGAGGGCACGGGCAAGTCGACCCAGATCAAGAAGCTCGCCGACCGTCTCAAGGCGGCCAGGATGCGCATCCTCGTCACCCGCGAGCCGGGGGGCTCGCCCGGCGCGGAGATCATGCGCCACCTCGTGCTGTCAGGCATGGGCAAGCTGCTCGGACCCGAGGCCGAGACGCTGCTGTTCGCGGCGGCCCGCGACGACCATGTCCGCACCGTGATCCAGCCTGCGCTCAACCAGGGCACCTGGGTGCTCTGCGACCGCTTCGCCGATTCGACGCGGGCCTATCAGGGCAGCCTCGGCCAGGTGCCGGCGGCGCTGATCAACGCGATGCAGCGGGTCACGATCGGCGATCTCAAACCGGACCTCACCATCATTCTGGACCTGCCGGTCGAGATCGGCTTGCAGCGCGCGGCCGCTCGCCGCGGCAGCGGCACGCCAGACAGGTTCGAGGCCGAGAAGCTCGGTTTCCATCAGGGCCTGCGCGAGGCCTATCGCAAGATCGCAGCGGACGATCCTGCGCGCTGCGTGCTGATCGACGCCAATTCTGACCCCGACACGGTTGCCGGGCGCGTCTGGACCGCGCTGCGCGATCGCCTGCTTCCGACGCCGGCATCGGTGGTGTCCATATGAGCCCGCGTCAGACCGAGCGCGAAACTGCCATGTCTCATCCGCGCGAGACGAGCGTTCTGTTCGGCCATCGCGAGGCCGAGACCGCGCTGCTGGCCGCCTATCGCAGCGGGCGCATCCCGCATGCCTGGCTGATTGGCGGGCCGCAAGGCATCGGCAAGGCGACGCTGGCATATCGGATGGCGCGCTTCGTGCTCGCTCACGGCCAGCCGTCCGCTCCCTTCGTGCAGCGCGCCGAAGACCTCGCCATCAATCGTGATGACGCCGTGGCGCGGCAGGTGGCGGCGAGCTCGCATGGTGGCCTGCTGACGCTGGAGCGCACCGCCAATGATCGCGGCGTGATGCGCACCGTGATCACCGTGGACGAGACGCGCGAGACGATCGGCTTCTTCGGCTCGACCGCAGCGGCCGAAGGCTGGCGTGTCTGCATCGTCGACACCGTCGACGAGCTCAATCCGAATGCCGCCAACGCGCTGCTGAAAATTCTCGAGGAGCCGCCGCAGCAATCGCTGTTCCTGCTGGTGAGCCACGCGCCGGCGCGTGTGCTCGCCACAATCCAGTCGCGCTGCCGCAAGCTGCGCCTGCGCGCGCTCGCAACCGACGACGTGATTGCTGCAGCCGCAACAGCTGCCGATCTCGACCCGAATGATCCGGCGTTGCGCGAGGCGGCGGAGGCGTCCGAGGGCAGCGTCGCGCGGGCGCTGACGCTGCTCGGCGGTGACGCCCTGAAGCTCCAGCAGCGCACGGCCGCGCTGCTGGCGCGGCTGCCGCAGGTCGATCCGCGCGAATTGCACACGCTCGGCGAATCGCTCGGCACCAGCGACCGCGTTGCGCTTGCCGCCTTCATCGACGGCATCGATCGCTGGATCGCGGAACGCCTGCACGCCGACGAGGCCAATGCCAACCAGAATCTGCCGCGCCTTGCGCGCCTAGCTGAGGTATGGGAAAAGATCGTCCGGGCCGCGCGCGACACCGAAACCTACAATCTGGAGCGAAAGCCCTTGGTTTTCTCGGTGTTCGGCTGGCTGGCGGACGCGACGCGCTAGAGCATGATCCGGAAAACTGTGCAGCGGTTTTCCGATGGGGCCATGCTCAAGACGATAAACTAACGCAGGTTCGTTTCCAAATTTCGAGAAGCCGGTAAAGGAATTCGTCGTGGCAGCGCGAGCTAAGAAAACCGCCAAGGGCAAGAGCAGCAAGAAGAAGGCTGCCACGAAGGCCGTCAAGAAAGCCGCGAAGAAGGCCGTGAAGGCGCGCACACCCAAAGCTGCCAAAAAGGTCAAGAAAGCCACGAAGACCAAAAAGACAGCCGCCAAGAAAAGCGGGAGGAAGAGCGCCGCGAAGACGGCGAAGAAGCAGGTCGTTGCAAAGAAGCCGGTGAAGACAGCGACCAAAAAGCTAGCCAAGGCCTCGGCAAAAAAAGAGGCTTCGGCGAAGAAGATAGCCAAGACGGCAAAGGTGGCTACGCCTGCCGTGACCGCCACACCAGCTCCTGTCGCCGCGCCGCCGAAGCCCAATGTCTCGAAGCCCAAGGCTCCGCGCGCGCCGAAGTCCATCGCAGCGCCGCAGGCCAACACGCCCATGGCCGTCCCCGCGCGCGACAACGTCTTCTACATCACGACCGCCATCGCCTATCCCAATGGCAGCCCACATATCGGCCACGCCTACGAGGCGATCGCGACCGATACGTTGGCGCGGTTCGCGCGGCTCGACGGCAAGGACGTGTTCTTCCTGACCGGCACCGACGAGCACGGCCAGAAGATGGTTCAGACCGCGGCCAGCGAAAAAATGTCCGTCTCGGAGCTAGCAGCCCGCAATGCCGGCCGCTTCAAGCAGATGGACGAGCGCCTCGACGTGTCGTTCGACCGTTTCATCCGCACCACCGAGGAACAGCATCATCGCTCCAGCCAGGAGATATGGCGGCGCATGGAAGCGAACGGGGATATCTATGCCGACATCTATGCCGGCTGGTATTCCGTGCGCGACGAAGCCTATTACGCGGAGGACGAGACGCGCCTGAACGACGACGGCGTGCGGCTCGGGCCGCAGGGCACCCCGGTCGAATGGGTCGAGGAGAAGAGCTACTTCTTCCGCCTGTCGGCCTATCAGGACAGGCTGCTCAAGCTGTACGAGACGCAGCCCAATTTCATCGGCCCCGACTCCCGCAAGAACGAGGTGGTGAGCTTCGTCAAGGGCGGCCTGCGCGATCTGTCGATCTCGCGCACGACGTTCGACTGGGGCGTCAAGGTGCCCGGCGACGAAGAGCACGTGATGTATGTCTGGGTCGACGCGCTCACCAACTACATCACTGGCGTCGGTTTCCCCGACGAGAGCGACAAGAACTGGCGTTATTGGCCTGCCGACGTGCACATCATCGGCAAGGACATCATCCGCTTCCATGCGGTGTACTGGCCGGCTTTCCTGCTGTCGGCCGGGATCCCGCTTCCGAAGCGGGTCTATGCCCATGGTTTCCTGTTCAGCAGGGGCGAGAAGATGTCGAAGTCGGTCGGCAACGTGGTTGATCCCTTCAACCTCGCCGACCAGTACGGCGTCGACCAGATGCGCTATTTCTTTCTGCGCGAGGTCCCGTTCGGCCAGGACGGCAACTACAATCACGAGGCCATCGTCGCGCGCATCAATGCCGATCTCGCCAACGATCTCGGCAACCTCGCGCAGCGCTCGCTGTCGATGATCGCCAAGCAGCTCGGCGGCGTGCTCCCGGAGCCCGGCGAGTTCAGCGACAACGACAAGGCGATCCTGTCACAAGCTGACGGCATGCTCGCGGCGTCTCGCGAAGCGATGGCGACGCAGCAAATCCATCACTGGCTCAATGCCGTATGGGCTGTGGTCGCCGAAGCCAACCGCTATTTCGCGGGCGAAGCGCCGTGGGCGCTCGCCAAGACCGATCCTGTCAGGCAGAGGACGGTGCTCTATGTCACCGCCGAAGTCGTGCGCCAGATCGCCATACTGGCCCAGCCGGCGATGCCGACGGCCTCGGGATTGCTGCTGAACAGCCTCGGGATCCCCGAAGGGGAGCGCAACTTCGCTGCGCTCGGCGGCGCAACGCGCATCGCGCCAGGTACGACGCTGCCCGCGCCGACGCCGGCCTTCCCGCGCTACATCGAGCCGGCAGCCTGAGGGCGTTCGCACCATGTTGGTCGACAGCCACTGCCATTTGGATTTTCCGGACTTTGCGGAGGATCTCGACGGGATCGTGTCGCGGGCGCGAGCGGCCGGCATCGGCCGCATGGTCACCATTTCAACGCGGGTGAGAAAGCTGAACCAGCTTCTGGCCATCGCCGAGCGCTACGACGACGTCTATTGCTCGGTCGGCACCCATCCGCACAACGCCGATGAGGAAGACGGCATCGCGCCGGACGAGCTGATCGCGCTGACGCAGCACCCCAAGGTCGTCGCGCTCGGCGAAGCCGGGCTCGACTATTTCTACGACAACGGCTCGCCGGAGGCGCAGGCGAGGGGTTTTCGTGCCCACATCGCCGCCGCCCGCGCTACCGGCCTGCCGCTGGTGATCCACACCCGCGAGGCGGATGAGGATTGCGGCCGTATCCTGGAAGAGGAGACGGCAAAGGGATCGTTTCGCGCCGTGTTGCATTGTTACACCGGCGGGCGCGAGTTGGCGCTGAAGGCGGTCTCGCTCGGGCTCTACATCGGTTTCACGGGCATCCTGACCTTCAAGAAGTCCGAAGTTTTGCGCGCGCTTGCGACCGAACTGCCGTCCGACCGTATTCTGGTTGAAACAGACTCGCCCTACCTTGCGCCGGGCAAGTTCCGGGGCAAGCGCAACGAACCGGCCTACGTGGTCGAGGTCGCAAAAGTGCTCGCCGAAACACGCGGCGTGTCGTTTGACGAGATCTCGCGCCAGACAAGCGAAAACTTCTTTCGCCTGTTCTCCAGGGTGAAAGCTTAGAACTGGGAGCCGCATGACGCTGACGCTGACGATCCTGGGCTGCGGCTCCTCCGCCGGCGTGCCGCGCCCGGCACTCGGCTGGGGTGCCTGCGATCCCAACAATCCCAAGAATCGCCGTCGCCGCTGTTCGCTGCTGGTCGAGCAGACATCGGACGAGGGCACCACGCGTATCGTGATCGACACCTCGCCGGACCTGCGCGAGCAATTGCTCTCGACCAATGTCGACCACATCGATGCAGTGTTCCTGACCCACGAGCACGCCGACCAGACCCACGGCATGGACGATCTGCGTTCGGTCGTGATGCACATGCGCCGGCGGATTCCGACCTATCTCAATCAGACGACTGCGAACGACATCATGTCGCGGTTCTCCTATTGCTTCGTCTCGCCGGCGGGCAGCGACTACCCGCCGATCCTGACGGCGCAGTCGATCGAGGCTGGTGAAAGCCAGACCATCCAGGGGAAGGGCGGCCCGGTGACGATGACCGCCTTCCTGGTGCAGCATGGCAACATTCCCGCGCTGGGCTATCGCATCGGCGATGCCGCCTACACACCCGACCTCAACGACATCCCGCGCGAGAGCTGGGGCGCCCTGGAAAATCTGGATCTCTGGATCGTCGATGGCCTGCGCTACACCAGCCATGTCAGCCATTTCAGCATCAACGACGCGTTGTCCTGGATCGAGCGCTTCAAGCCGAAGCGCGCCGTCATCACCAACATGACGGCCGACGTCGATTATGAGGTGATCCGGCAGTCGCTGCCGGCGGGCGTGGTGCCCGCGTATGACGGGCTGCGGCTCGAGACCCGCTGAACCTGCGGTGGAAATTCCGGCGAGAGCCGGCATACTCCTTGCTTGCGCTGGCCCCATCATGTTGATCTAACGTCTGAAAGACAGGGCGCTGGGCAGGGGCGATATTCATGCAGGACCGGCGCGCGACGTGCGATCGCCGGGACCGTCTGAATCGCCTCGTGTGAGGATGGGGATCGCGTTGGCAGGGGACGATGTCACGAGCCGGGGACCGGTGCGACGCGCGCTGGATCTCCTTTATCTCGGTGCGGGCTACGCCGCCGGCGCCTTCATGGTTGCGATCTTTGCAATCATGATGATCATGTCGATCGGGCGCCAGTTTGCGGTCAACATTCCCGCCGGCGATGATTTCGCCTCCTGGTGCATGGCCGCGATGGCATTCCTCGGCCTCGCTCACACCTTCAAGCGCGGCGAGATGATCCGGGTCGGCCTGCTGCTGGAGCGTTTGCATGGGCGCTCCAAACAGGTTGCGGAGGTCGTGGCCCTCGGCATTGCCGCTGCTTTCATCCTCTATTTCACCCGGCATGCCGTGCAGATGACCTACGATTCCTGGCGCTTCAACGACGTGGCGCAGGGCGTCGTCGCGCTTCCGCTCTGGATTCCGCAGCTCGGGTTTTCTGGCGGGCTCGCGATCCTGTCGATCGCGCTCATTGATGAAATGATCAGTGTCGTCGGCGGCAACCGGCCGAGCTACGAGAAAGGCTCGCCGGACGAGACCCCGGACGAATTCATCGAGCGGATCTCACAAGGCGGCGGAGGTTGACGATGGCCAATCTCGGCATGATCGAACTGTCGTTCATTCTGCTCGGCGTCATGATCCTGCTGCTGGGAAGCGGCATCTGGATCGCGGTATCGCTCGGGCTCGTCGGCTTCGTGGCGATGGCGCTGACCACGAGCCTGCCGCTCGGCTCGGTGCTTGCGACCACGACATGGAGCGCAAGCTCGTCGTGGACGCTGGCTGCGCTGCCGCTGTTCATCTGGATGGGCGAGATCCTCTTCCGCACCAAATTATCCGAGGAGATGTTTCGAGGCCTGTCGCCCTGGGTGCAGTGGCTGCCGGGGCGCCTCACTCATGTCAACGTGATCGGCTGCGGCATCTTCGCGGCGGTGTCGGGCTCATCGGCGGCGACCTGTGCGACCATCGGCAAGATCGCTCTGCCCGAACTGGACAAGCGTGGTTACGACAAGGGCCTCAGTCTCGGCTCGCTCGCGGGCTCCGGCACGCTCGGCCTGCTGATCCCGCCGTCGATCCCGATGGTGGTCTATGCGGTCACGGCGAATGTCTCCGTGCTTCAGGTGTTCCTCGGCGGCTTTCTGCCCGGCGTGCTCGTGATGGTGCTCTATTCCGGCTACATCATCATCTGGTCGCTGCTGAACCCGAAGAAGATTCCGCCGCGCGATCCCCCGATGCCGTTTCGCCAGAAGCTGCGGGAGTCGGCCAGGCTTGCGCCCTGCCTGTTGCTGATCCTGGCGGTCTTCCTCTCGCTCGTGCTCGGCTTTGCGACGGCGACCGAATGCGCCGCCTGGGGCGTTTCGGGCGCGCTGCTGCTGGCGTGGTGGAGCCGCACGCTCACGCGCAAGAACTTCCTCGAGAGCATCATGAGCGCGACGCGCCTGACCTGCATGATCATGCTGATCCTGGCGGGCGCTGCCTACACGACCGCAGCGATGGCCTATACGGGCATTCCGGCGGCTCTCGCCACCTGGGTCCAGGGCCAGCAGCTCACGCCGGGCATGCTCGCGCTGTATCTGAGCATCATGTACATCATCCTGGGATGCCTGATCGACGGCATCTCGATGATCGTCCTGACCGCTGTGATCGTGCTGCCGATGGTCAAGCAGGCCGGTCTCGACCTGGTCTGGTTCGGCGTCTATCTCATCATCCACGTCGAGATGGCGCAGATCACGCCGCCGGTCGGTTTCAATCTGTTCGTGCTCCAGAACATGAGTGGGCGTGATACCTTGACCGTCGCGCGGGCGGCGTTCCCGTTCTTCGTGCTGCTGCTCGCGGCCGTGTTCATCATCACGGAATATCCGCAGATCGTGATGTTCTTGCCCAAGCTCGCTTTCCCAGACTGAGCGTACCGTTTGAATTGACTGTGAGGAGAAGCCCGATGATGTCTCGTTTATTCCGCGCATCCCTGATCGCCGGCGCCGTGCTGGCCGCGACACCCGCTTTGGCTCAGACCAAATGGAATCTGCCGGCGGCGTATCCGGCCGACAATCCGCACTCCGAGAACCTCGTTGCCTTCGCCAAGGACGTCGAAGCCGCCACGTCCGGCAAGCTCCAGATCACGGTCCATCCGGGCGCCTCACTGTTCAAGGCGCCCGACATCAAGCGCGCGGTGATGACCGGGCAGGCGCAGATGGGCGAAGTCTTGCTGTCGATCCACGAGAACGAGGATCCGGTATTCGGGGTCGACGTCGTGCCGTTTCTGGCGACCAGCTTCCCGGACGCCATGAAGCTGTACCAGGCGTCGAAGCCGCTGATTACGAAGAAGCTGGAGGCGCAGGGGCTCAAGCTCCTGTTTGTCGTGCCGTGGGCGCCGCAGGGCGTCTATGTCAGCAAGCCGCTTGCGACCATCGAAGACATGAAGGGCCTGAAATGGCGGGCTTATAACGTTGGAACTGCGCGCATCGGCGAACTGGTCGGTGCGCAGTCCGTCACCATTCAGGCCGCCGAGCTGCCGCAGGCACTTGCGACCGGCGTCGTGAACTCCTTCATGTCGTCAGGCGGCACAGGCTACGATGCGAAGGCATGGGAGTCGCTGAAGTACTTCTATGACGTGCAAGCCTGGATCCCGAAGGACTACACCTTCGTCAACAAGGCTGCGTTCGAGGCGCTAGACAAGCCGACCCAGGAGGCCATCCTCAAGGCCGCCGCGACCGCGGAAACCCGCGGCTGGAAGGCCTGGCAGGACAAGAGCACCTGGTACATCGATCAGCTCAAGGCTAAGGGCATGACGGTCGAGCCGCCGAGCCCGGCCCTGAAGGCCGGCTTCCAGAAGATCGGCGAACAGCTCACCGCCGACTGGCTCAAGAAGGCGGGAGCCGACGGCCAGGCTTTGGTTGACGCCTACAAGAAGATGTGAGGGTAGGAATATCTTCCGTTCGCTTTCGCGACGCGAGCGGAAGGTCTCTCCCGTATCAGCGGCAATTGTCTACCAGGCAAGATCACCAGGCGTAACGCAGCACGGCCTTGCTGGTGGGAGCGCTCCGGGGAGCGGAGCCGAAAACCTCGCACCGGCGGGCCGCTGCGTTCCTGGACATGGTCATCCGGGATTAAGCTTTGCGGACCAGTCGCCAGCGTCCTGGCGTGGCACCCGTTGCTGCTGAGAACGCTCTGGTAAAATGGCTCTGATCCGCGAAGCCGCATTTGATGGCGATTTCCGTGAGCGATAGGGGCGAGCTTGCCAGCAGGCTCTTGCTTTGCTCGATACGCTGATTCATCAACCATCGATGCGGCGGTGTTCCCGTGCTGACTCTGAATGCTCGGGCGAAGTGGGCGGCTGACACGCCACACTCAGCGGCAATTCGGGCCAACGCGATCTCGCCATCGAGATTTGCGCGAAGGAGTGCCTTCGCGGTCCGAAGTTGCCATGGCGCCAATCCGCTGCGGTGAGAGCGATTGCGAGGTTGGCCGACGGCATAGGTCTTGAGAAAATGCGTGTTGAGCGCCATCGCGACGTGGCCCACGAAAAGCTCGTTGGCCTCATGCGGTCTTTCGAGCGCCGGCAGAAGGCAAGCACCCAGATGAGCCATGACTGGATCCAGGAAGTTCGCGCCCGCGACAACGTCATATTCGACGCGACCAAGATCAAGCTGGCTCGCCAGTTCATTTAGCGTGCCGTGCGGTAGATACAGGTAGAGAAAGTCAAAGGGATCGCGGAAATGAACGACCGTTTCACATCGCAGATCGTAGATGCTCGTCTCGTCTTTCAAGGCGCCCTTGAGCGCATATCGGCCATCCAGCCACGACTCCGCTCTCTGATGCTGCAGCCGAAGGCAAAGTGCGAAGGCCTCGTCCGGAGGCGATGGCAGCGTCGGATCGCCGACCGGTCCGGAATATGCCATCCGCACCGCGGCGAACGTTCCTTTTTGTAGCGACTTGACGAGGCCCGAGCTCGGCTCGCTGATCATTGGAAATAGCTTCGCAAGCCGGTCGCCGTAGAGGCCATCATCGGTCATGATGTGTCTCCACTGCGCGGCCGAACACGACCGACCCACTCTGCGTTCGGTTTTGAGGCCCTTGCCTGATTTCCTTGCAGGCCGGTTTCGATCAATCGTGGCTCAGGACGTTCAAGCACCTCGGGTCGGATGACCTTAGATCTAGGCAACACTTCAACTTTCACGTTGGTTGCCTCCGGGAGCATTGATGTATTTTAAAACGATCAAACCGCACGCCATGTCGGGGTCGGCGCAGACCAATCTGTCTTTCCTGGAAGATGTCGTCCGCGCGGCCCGTTCTCGGTTCGCCGCGCTTGTGGACAAACTCGCTGGATTGCAAGCCAGGCCAATATCGAAGACCGCAAGCGAGTGGAGTTCACATGACGATAATCCGGGTAGCCGCGCGGTCGGTCTGGCGACCGTGACCGATGATCTGCTCGCGATCGTCACCGTGATGGATCGGATGGCAGGCGAGCTCCTGCTGGAATCCGAGCAACTATGGGCCTCGGTCGGATTTGTTTCCGGCAACGTCCACAAGATCGCCTTTGGACGATGGCGGTTGCTCGGTAGCCGGAAGCGGAACGATCTGTTCGCCGCCGCGATCGACGACAGGCTGAGGCGCACGCCGCGCTTGGTGATCTCGCTGTTGGAGATTGCTACCATCCTGGAGGAAGCGGTTGCAGACTTGCATCCAGTCCAGACCGGCGAAGGGGCTCGCAGCAGGTAGCGATATCGCCACCGATCATCGCGACGTCGTATCTGGCTAGCATGCGCGTTCGACCGAACGCGCATGCCAAGAGTATTGCGGGGCCGCCGCCCACATGGCGATGGATCCGCAACTTCGAACGTCATTCGCCCGCCCCGACAATGACGGAAACCGGCCTTTGCTCCTTCGAGAGGGCTCGGTAGATCAGTCCGCCGGCAGTGGCCCCGATGAGCCAACCCCAGTCGCCGACGTTGAAGATCAGTCCATAGGCGCCTGCCAGCGAGAGTCCGATCGACAGAATGCCGGACACCGCAAGTGCAATCAGCGCCTTGTAGTTCCAGCCGCCGTCGTAATGGAATTCACCGGCTGGTGACATTGTATAGAGGTCCTCCAGCACGACGATTTCCTTTTTCACGAGATAGTAGTCGGCGATCATGACGCCGAACATGGGCCCGAGCGCAGAGCCGAAGATGCTGACGAACAGCGTGATGGCCGACGGGCTGGCCACGAACAGCCAGGGGCAGACGAGTACCGACAGGATCGACGTGATGAGGCCTCCCAGCCTGAAATTGATGCGCTGGGGATTCAGGTTGGAGATGTCGTAAGCCGGCGAAACGAAATTCGCGACGATGTTGATGCCCATCGTCGCGACGATGAACGTGATCGATCCGATAACGACGACGAACGGATTGCCGATCTTCTCCACGATCAGCACTGGATCCATGATCGCCTCGCCAAACACCTTCAGCGTACCGGCCGTCACGATCACTGTGATGATCGAGAAGACCAGGAAATTGACGGGAAGCCCGAGCAGATTGCCGGTTTTCATGGCTCGCTCATCCTTGCCGAACCGGGCGAAGTCGCCGAAATTGAGCAGGAGCGCCGAGAAGTAGGCCACGATCAGCATCGCGGCATTCGCCATCACGCCAATCGTCGCCGCGGTTGTGGCGGCCGGCGGGCTGAGTTGAAGAGACAGGCTTGAGAAACCGGCCTGCCATAACATCCAGATCGCCAACGCGAACATGACGACGTAGACCACGGGTCCGCAGAAATCGATGAAGCGGCGGATGCGCTCCATCCCGCTGAGGAAGATGAGAAGTTGGAACAGCCACATGAAAAGGAAGCTGAACCATGCGAGCGTCGACAGGCCGGCGATGCTGTTGTGCGTGAGATCGGCGGCCGACGGCATCAGAGTGACGATCAGGACTTGCACCGCCTTCGAGGCGAAGTAGGTCTGCACGCCGTACCAGACAATGCCGACGACGCCCCGCACCATGGCGGCGAGATTGGCGCCCATCACCCCGAACGAGATGCGGGCCACGACCGGGAACGGAATGCCGTAGCGTAGCGAGGGCCGTCCGATCAGGTTCATCAGGAAGTAGACCGCCGTGATACCCACCAGCATCGAGATCAGCACCTGCCAGCCTGTCAGGCCGAGAAAGAACAGGCTCGCCGCGAATGTGTAGCCGCCCACGGAATGGACGTCCGACATCCACATCGCAAACAGGCTGAAGACACCCCAGGTTCGGCCCTCAGGCGCGGTTGGAGCAAGGTCGTGATTGTAAAGCTTTGGATGGGCGCCGGTGATGATCAGCGTGGGAACGTCGCCGCTGTTGGATGACATGTCCTCTACCTCGGATTTGCTGGCGCAGGGCAACGGCGTTGGAAGCCGCAGTCCCTGCTATGGGTGCTCGCACTTTGCGGAAGATCGGGTCGAAGCAAGCGACATGCCATTTTATAACGATCGATAAAATCATTTTACGATCGATAAAATATTTTTACAAACACGAATTTCGGATCTGGCGCCGGCTACCGGCGCAAAACGCCTCGCTGCAACCGGAAATCCAGTGCGGTTCTGGCTAGGATGTCCCGCACGTGAGCGTAATGGCGGAGAGGGGGAAATAGGGCCGCTGGCGAAAAACGAACGGCCGAACAAAGGGCTAGGCGCCAGCCTCGGCAGGGCCCGAAAGACCAAGTCCGCCGAGAACGAGCTGGACGATCGTCGCCTTGGCCGCGGTGTAGTCGGCCTCTTCGAGCTGTCGCTTACCTTTCATGATGATCATCTGGCTGGAATAATCGGCATAGGCCTGGGTCATCGCCCAGATGCAGAAGAAAAGATCGACGGCGCTAATCGGCCGAATCGCCCCGCTGGCGGTCCATTGGTCGAGCGTCTTGACCTTGTCGAGCAGCAACGGGGTCGAGACTTTTTCAATGAAGCTGCCGATGAATTGAGCGCCGCTGATGATTTCGTTGGCATAGATGCGCGACAGATGCGGGTGATCTCGCGAGAAATCGATCTTCCTGCTGATGTAGCGCACGAGGATGGTCTCGACATCGGACGTCATGTCGAGACTGTCCATGTCTCGTGCCCACATGTTCATCGCACGTTCCAGCACCGCGCGATACAGATCCTCCTTGTCTTCGAAATAATAGTAAATGTGGGGTTTCGCGATCGATGCTTTTTTAGCGATCAGGGCCGTCGTCGCTCCGCGAAAGCCGAAATGCCCAAAGACGAACTCTGCCGCATCGAGGATTTTTCCCTCGATGTCCGGGCCCGGCGCTGCCTTGCGACCGCCTTTTGGCGCGCGGCGGATGCGAAAGAGCTTCAACTTGTCGGCGGGGATGGCTGCCATAAAGCCTCGATAGGGAGCTTCGCCTTCACCGGCGAAGGCTGAGCGGGATCGGTCGCCGGATTGATGTCGGCGATTCCGGCTGGACGTTGCCTTGCCTGTCCAGCTTTATCAAGCAATTAGGACGGCAGGGGCCGCTCAATGCGTTGCCAGACTCATGGAATCGGCTCAGGCCGAGATTGCCTTCGCCGATCCCGCTTCGTTGCGCAGCAGGAATTTCTGGATCTTTCCCGTCGACGTTTTCGGGATGGGCCCGAACACCACGGCCTTCGGCGTCTTGAAGCCGCTCATATGTGAGCGGCAGAAGGCGATGATGTCGGCTTCGCTCGCGCTCGCGCCGTCCTTCAGCTCGACGAAGGCGCAAGGCACTTCGCCCCATTTCGGATCGGGCTTTGCGACCACGGCGGCGAACAGCACGGCGGGATGCTTGTAGAGGATGTCCTCGACCTCGACGGAGGAAATGTTCTCGCCGCCGGAGATGATGATGTCCTTGGAGCGATCCTTGATGATGACGTAACCATGCGCATCGAGCACGCCAAGATCGCCGGTGTGAAACCAGCCGCCTTCGAAGGCTTCCTTCGTCGCCTTGTCGTTCTTGAGATAACCCTTCATCACGATGTTGCCGCGGAACATGACCTCGCCGATGGTCTCGCCGTCGCGCGGCACTTGCCTCATGGTCTGGGGATCGATGACGGTGACGGCTTCCTCGAGCGGGTAGGGCACGCCCTGCCGTCGCTTCAGGCTGGCGCGCTCGGCTGCGGGCAGATCATCCCAGCCAGGCTGCTCGGCGCAGACGGAGGCGGGGCCGTAGACCTCGGTCAGGCCATAGACGTGCGTCAGCTTGATGCCGATGCTCTCGGCGCCCTCGAGCACCGCGACCGGCGGCGCGGCACCGGCGATCAGGCCGACGACGTGGCGGGCGGCGCCGCCCTTCGGGGCATCGGGCGCGTTGATCAGGGTGTTGTAGACGATCGGCGCGCCGCACATGTGGGTGACGCCGTGCTGCTTGATCAGCTCGAAGATCTTCGTCGGCTCGACCTTGCGCAGGCAGACATTGATGCCGGCAGCCGCCGCAATGGTCCAGGGGAAGCACCAGCCGTTGCAGTGGAACATCGGTAGCGTCCAGAGATAGACCGGATGCTGGCCGAGTTGGCCTGCGAGAATATTGCTGACGGCATTCAGATAGGCGCCGCGATGATGGGTGACGACGCCCTTGGGATTGCCCGTGGTGCCCGAGGTATAGCTCAGTGCGATCGCGTCCCATTCGTCGCCCGGCAGGATCGCCGCGAAGTCAGGATCGCCTTGCGCGAGCGCGGCCTCATACTCGATCTCGCCGATGCGCCCGCCGCCCTTGAAGGCAGCATCGTCGACGTCGATCACGAACGGTTTTGGGCCACTCATCTGTGACAGCGCATCGGTGATGACGCCGGAAAACTCGGGGTCGACCAGAATGATCTTTGCGCCGCCATGGTCGAGCTGAAATGCGATCGAAGGCGCATCGAGACGGATGTTCAGCCCGTTGAGCACGGCACCCGTCATGGGGACGGCGAAATGCACCTCGTTCATCGCCGGAATGTTCGGCAGCATCGCCGCGACGGTGTCGCCGACGCCGATGCCCTGGCCGGCAAGATACGAAGCAAAGCGCTTGCAGCGCTCATGCGTCTCGCGCCAGGTGAAGCTGCGCCCCTCGTAGACCGTGCTGACATGATCGGGATAGACCGCGGCGCTGCGTGCGAGGAAGCTCAACGGGCTCAGCGGCACGTAGTTGGCGGGCGTCTTGTCCAGGCCGATATTGTACTGGTTCTGCCGTTCGCTCATCGACACCTCCCTCACACGCCGGCCTACAGGAATCCGATCGAGATCCACGGAAAGACGGCGACGACGATCAATCCTACCAGTAGCGCCAGCAGATAGCCCCAGATCGGCCTGATGCCTTCGGCCGGATCGACGCGTCCAATGGCGCAGGCGGCATAATAGCCAACCCCGAAGGGCGGGGCGAATAGCCCTATACCCATGGCGAGAATGATCACCATGGCATAATGCACCTCGTGCACGCCGACCGCACGCGCAATCGGAAACAACAGCGGCCCAAACAGCACGATCGCGGGGATGCCCTCCAGCACACTGCCGAGGATGGTGAAGGCCAGGATCGAGACGGCGATGAAGGTCGCCGCGCCGCCCGGCAATCCGGTCATGGCGGACGCCAGCGAGCGCGAGAAGCCTGATTGCGTCAGGCCCCAGGCCATGCCGGTGGCCGTGCCGATGATCAGCAGGATCGCGCCCGACAGCGCAGCGGTTTCGACCAGCATGGGAAACAGCCGCCGCCAGTCGAAGCGGCGGTAGACGAGCAGGCCGACCAGGGCGCCATAGACGATGCCGATGGTGGAGACTTCGGTGGCGGTCGCGATGCCTTCGACCACGGCGTAGCGGATCACGAAGGGCAGCGCGAGCGCGGGCAGGGCGATGACGAAGGTCTTGCCGATCTCGCCGCCTGTGGCGCGGCGGACATGGCTCATGTCCTCGTGGCGGTAGCGCCACCACACCAGCATGCACAGCGTGATCGCGAGCACCACGCCGGGCAAGAGGCCGCCGGTGAACAAAGCGGCGATCGAGACGCCGGTGACCGAACCGATCGTGATCAGCACGAGGCTCGGCGGAATGGTCTCGGTCTGCGCGCCGGTCGCCGCCAGAAGCGCGACGAGATCGCCGGGCTTGGCGCCGCGCTGTTTCATCTCCGGGAACAGCACGGGCGCGACCGCGGCCATGTCGGCCGCCTTGGCGCCGGAGATGCCGGAGACCAGGTACATCGCGCCGACCAGGACGTAATGCAGTCCGCCGCGGACATGGCCGAGCAGGCTCGCTAGGAACGCCACCATGGCCCGTGCCATGCCGGTCATTTCAATCAGGAGCCCCAGGAATACGAACAGCGGCACCGAGAGCAAAATGAGGTGGCTCATGCCCTCGTCCATCCGCCCGACCAGCACCATGACCGGCGTGCGCGTGGTCAGTGCCAGATAGCCGAAGATGGCGAGGCCGAAGCCGAACGCGATGGGAACGCCGGCAAAGACGCAGAAGCCGGCGACGCCGACGAAGAAGATGACGAGGTTGAGGTTGCCGAGCGGTCGCAGATAAGGCTGCGCCAGCCAGAACAAGCCGACGACGATGGCAACGGACACCACGGCCGTCAGCACCATGCGGTAGTCGGCTGCGCGCAGCAGCCGCAACAGCGCGAACACCGCCATCAGGCAGATGCCGGCCGGCAGCGCCGCGGCGCGCCACATATTGGAGATCTGCAGCGCCGGCGTGGTGATGAAGCTTTCCTCGTAGGCGTAGTCCCAGGACGGCCAGACGATCAGCGCCAGGAAGGCCAGCGCCGCGCAGGTCGCGACCAGATCGAGCCAGGCCCGCGTGGCCGGCTTGGCGCTGCCGACGACCGCAGTCATGCGCATGTGCTCGGAGCGGCGGAACGCGACCGCCGCGCCCAGCATGGCGAGCCACAGGAACAGGATCGAGGCGAGCTCGTCCGACCAGATCAGCGGCCGGTGCAGGCCGTAGCGCGCGACCACGCCGGCAAACAGGATCGCGATCTCGGCGACCACCAAAATGGCCGCAGGGATTTCGACGAGGAGGCCGAGTGCGCGCTCCGTCGAGGCCAGCAACGAAGGTCGGCGAGGGGACCGAACAGTCGCCTCGCCCGCCACTCCGCTCCCTTCGACCTCAACATGAGCCATGACGGCTCCAACGCGTTACGACAGCTTGCCGACGGCCTTTTCCAGCAGGTCCCAGGCCTGATCGCCATATTTGCCTTTCCACTCGGCATAGAAGCCGGCGGACCGCAGCTTGTCGCGGAACGGCGCAACGGCGGGCAGGTTGAAGGTCAGGCCCTTGCCCGCGAGCTCCTGCTGCAGATTGGCATTGAGCTTGGCGGTGTCCCCACGCTCCTTGACTGCGGCCGCATTGATGTTCTTGGCGACGACCGTGCGAATATCCTCCGGCAGCGCGCTCCAGGCCTTGCGATTGGCCAGGAACCAGAAGCCGTCCCACATGTGGTTGGTGAGCGAGCAGTATTTCTGGACTTCGTAGAGCTTGGCGGTCGAGATGATCGCCAGCGGGTTCTCCTGGCCCTCGACGATCCTGGTCTGCAGCGCGGAATAGACCTCGGCGAAATTGATCGAGGCGGGCGCCGCATCGAACGCCTTGAACATCGAGGTCCACAACGGCGACACCGGCACGCGGATCTTGAAGCCCTTGAGATCGTCCGGACCGGTGATCGGCTTGCTCGACGACGTGGTCTGGCGGAAGCCGTTGTCCCAGATCTTGTCCATGACCTCGAGCCCGGCCTTCTTGATCTCGCCGCGGACAAAGGCGCCGAGATCGCCGTCCATGGCCTTCCAGACCGTGCCGTAGTCCGGGAACGCGAAGCCGATGCCGTTGATGGACGCCGCCGGCACCAGGGTCGACAAGATCAGCCCCGACAGCGTGAAGAACTCGACGCCGCCGGACCGGATCTGGCTCAGCATGTCGGTGTCGGACCCGAGCTGGTTGTTCGGGAAGATCTGGAGGTCGAACTTGCCACTGGTCTCGGCCTTGATCGCCGCCGCCATCTCCATGGCGCGCACGTTCAGCGGATGGGTGTCCGGCAGGTTGTTGGCGTATTTGTAGGTGAACTCGGCGCTCTGGGCGCGGGCCACATGGGGCGCACTGAGGCCGCCCAGGACCGCGGTCGCGGCGGAGGCCTTGAGAAGCGTGCGGCGGGAAAAGCTCATGGGTCTGCTTCCTCGGAAAGTTTGTTGTTGTTCTGAGATGCAAACCTATACGGACGGACGGTCAGAAGGTCATCTGCGATCTCGCGAAGCCTCGCTTATTGCAGCCGGACATCCTCACGGCAATATCGGCTTTCGGAGGCATGGGCCGGATTCAAAAACGCGAAAACAACCCCATGCACAGTAGCCGTCAAAAGCTGGGGCGACGTGCCACGGCCGGTCCGGAAAAGAACGAGGAACGAAGGTTTAGTGAGAGGAATTCCAGCTAAGTAATTGACCCGATTGTATATAAATATATTCCATAATATACCTTATGCGAATCGTAGATATGGCTGTGCAGATCAGGCCAGATCATTCCGCAGCTACCCAGAACCCCGCTCTCGGCTCACACTTGGTGCCAAACAAGCCCCGGGCAAACCGCGGCAGCGGTTGATGCCCACGCCACCATGGGAGGTTCGTCATGCAGGAGAACGTCGCCCGCGCAGACCGCTCGCGCGCCATTCCATTCGATGCCGCCAAGCTCGACCGCCTGATGGAGGCCGCCGGCCTCGACGTTCTGGTCGCGACCTCCAAGCACAATGTGCAGTACCTGCTGGGTGCCGACCGCGCGATCTTCTTCGACTACATGGATGCGCTGGGCGTCAGCCGCTATCTGCCGGTCCTGGTCTATCCCAAGGGTGCGCCGGAGAAAGCGGTCTATATCGGGCACCGGCTGGAGACCCATCAGCGCGCTGTTGCGCCGCCCTGGGTGGCGCAGGTCCGGACCGAGTCCAACGGCTCGGTCGATGCGATCACGCGGGCCGTCAGCCTGATCCGCGGCGCCGGCGTGCCCCTGAAGCGAGTCGGGGTCGAGATGGCGTTCCTGCCGATGGATGCAGGCCGGGCGCTCAGTGACGCCCTGCCCGGTGCCGAGCTCAAGGACGCGCTGCTGGTGCTGGAGCGGCTGCGTGCGGTCAAGTCGGCGGAGGAGCTGGCAAAACTCAAGACGGCGTCCGAACCGGTGACCGCCTCGATGCTGGCGGTGATCGCCGGGCACGGGCCGGGCACGACCAAGCAGCAATTGTCGGACGCCCTGCGGATCGCCGAAGCCAATCGAGGGCTGACCTTCGAATACTGCCTGCTCGCCTGCGGCAACAGCCACAACCGGGCGCCGTCGGCGCAGCGCTGGGAGCAAGGTGACGTGCTGTCGCTCGATTCCGGCGGTAATTATCACGGCTATATCGGCGACCTCGCGCGCATGGCCGTGCTCGGTGATCCCGATACCGAGCTGAAGGACTGTCTGGCCGAGATCGAAGCGGTCCAGCGCGCGGCCTTCGCCGCGGTGCGGCCCGGCGCCATGGGCGGCGACATCTACGTCGCGGCCGAGCGGCAGCTGGCGAAAATCACCCAGCGCGACTGCACGGAGTTTCTGGCCCACGGCATGGGCCTCGTTAGCCACGAGGCCCCTCGCCTGACCGCCAAGGGTCCGGTTCCCTACGACGACACCGACGCCCGGCTGCCGCTCGAAACAGGCATGGTGGTGTCGATCGAGACCACGATGAAGCATCCGAAGCGTGGGTTCATCAAGCTCGAGGACACGGTCGCAGTGACGGCGACGGGATATGAGATTTTTGGCGAGGGTGGCCGCGGCTGGAATTTGGGTGGAAGCACACGTTGATCTGAGACCCTCATGGTGAGGAGCGCGGAACGCGCGTCTCGAACCATGAATGGCCCAGCTCTCGCCAGTGGCCATCCTTCGAGACGCCCGCGTTGCGGGCTCCTCAGGATGAGGTGCGGAGTGTCCTGAAGCTGCGCAGCTACCGCGCCATCAGCAGCTCCAACTGGCTCTGCGCCTTCTTCACGGCCGTCGCGTACCAGCCCTGGCTCGGTGCTTCCTTGGCGAAGCACGCCGTGTACGCGGTCATCGCATTGTCTTCGCGGGTGATGTCGCCGCGCGGGTCCTTCTTGTCGATGGGCCTCGCCATCATCTGCTTCCAGACTTTCTCGCAGGCCGGCATCTCGGCCGTCTTCACGGCGTCGCTGACGGCGAGAAAGAAGACCTTGTCGCCCTGGATCGCGACGACGTCGATTTCATGCGGCGGTCCCTTCAGATCGCCATTGCCGCGCACGCCCAGTACAGCAACCGCCGCGCTTGCGCCCGCGGGCTTCGTGATCGGCAGCTCGGCATATTTGGCGAAGGCGGAGTCCTGGATCGCCTGATAGTAGAAGCGGTCCGACTTGAACGCGGCGCCAATCTCCTGCGGCATGCCGTCCTCGCGGTGCTCGCGAAGCCAGTGCTTGAGCAGCGCGGTGGTGGTCACGACGGCCTGCATCTTGTCGCCTTCGGACGCGAAGCCGAGGCCGTCGAGATGGCCGAAGCCGGAGTCCCCCTTGAAGAGCGTGTCCGCGTTCGTCCTGCCGTCGGCCGGCAGTCCCTTGATCGCGACTGGGCCCACCAGGCCGCGCAGGACGCCCGTCAACTCCTTGAGCGCCGCGTCATGCTGCTTGGTGGTCTCGTCGTTTTCCGCAGCCTTCGAGAATTTCGCCATGTAGCGATCGCGCAGGTCGAGATAGTGCTGCTCGGGCGTCGCCGCATGAGCGGGCGTCGCCAGGACGAGCAGGCAGAGCAAGGCAAGCGATCTCATTCGAAGTCCGAAAGGCTGGGGGTGATCTCCTGTCTTTGTGCCGATGCCGGACGGGAAGGTTCATCCGGCAAGCCGGGTGCCCTACTCCGCCGGTGTGAGCTGCCGGTTCAGCCGCATCGCAGCCGTTTCCCGCACGCGCACACGCGCGCGGCGCTTGCGCCACCAGATCACGATTCCGGTGACCGAGAGTGCCGCCACCACCAGCCCCATGATCGAGATCAGGATGCGGCCGAACAGCCCGACGATGCGGCCCGAATGCAGCGGGAATTGCGCCTGCACGAAGATGTCGGCGGCGGTGCCGACCCAGGGCAGCCGTTCGCCGATCGGACGGCCGTCCTCGCTGTCGTAATAGAGCTGCGCCGGGCCGACCCCGCCGGCGCCGTGATCGTCGCCGGGATGGAAAAAGGCGGCGGCATAGACGCCATGAGCCGGCCCGTAATTGATAGAGCCGACCGGGACGGTCCACCCTCGCCCATTGCCGTCGGCCGCAGCGCGCGCCGCGATCTCGGCGAAAGTCACCTTGGGCTCGATGGGATCGTCGAGATCGCGATACGGCCGCTGCTCATAGGGCGTCGGCGTGTAGTTCGACACCATCTTCATCAGCGGCGAGAACACCTCGAAATAGAGGTTCAGCGAGAACGCCGTGAAGGCGATGATGAACAGCACGCCCCAGGTCCACAGGCTGAAAGCGCGGTGGATGTCGAAATTGATCCGGTAGGCGCTGCCTGACGGCTTGATGGTCCATGCCGGCGCCCAGCGCGCCCAGAAGCCGCGTTCGAGCTGGCGCGTGACCTGAGGCGCCCGCGCCGCCCTGGCGCGCCGCCGCGAGGGCAGCGTCAGGTAGAAGCCGACGAAGCAGTCGATGGTCCAGATGATCGCGATGATCCCGAGCAGGCGCATACCCCAGCGGTCGCTGCCCCAGAATTCCGGGATGTGCATGGTGTAGTGCAGCTTGTAGAGGAACGAGACGAAGTTTTCGCGCGTCACCGGCCACACTGCGCCCCAGTAGCGGCGGCCGAGCTCGACGCCGGTGTTGGGATCGAGGAAGATCTGATTGTAGTCGAGCGCGTAGCGCTTGCCGGTCGCGGGATCGATCCGCGGCATGACAAAGAACCACAGCGAGCGGCCCTCCTCCGGCGTCATGAACAGGTAGACCACGCGCGCACGGGGATCGCGCTGCTCGATCATCTTGGCGAGATCAATCGAGGGAATCGCCGGGCCCTTGCTGCTGACGTCGAACAGATGGCTGTTCAGGACCTCGTCGATCTCATGGTCCCAGGAGATGATCGCCCCGGTGATGCCGGAGAAGAACAGGAACCCGGCCGTGAGCAGTCCCGCCCAGCGATGCAGCCTGCCGAATATCGCTCTCATCGTTCGCCCTCGTTCCAACTCACCAGCGGTAGGTCAGCTTGCCGATGGCCTTGCGACCCTCCGCGTAGAAGCAGCCCGACAGGCTGTAGCAGGCGGCGACATAGCGGGTGTCGGCGAGGTTGGTGACGTTCAGCGATAGCCGCCAATTGTCCCTTGTGTAGGCGAGCAGCGCGTCCAGCACGGTCGAGGATCCGACCTTGAACGTGTTGGCGTCATCGCCCCAGGTCGCGCCGACATAGCGGACGCCGCCGCCGAACTGCAGGCCCGCGAGCGGCCCGGTCTGAAGCGTGTAGTCGTTCCACAGCGAGGCGCGGTTGAGCGGCACGGTGACCGGCGCCTTGCCGACATTGACCGGATCCTGCGTGACCATTGCATCGACATAGGCATAGGCCGCGCGCAAGTTCCAGCCGTCGGCGAGCGACATCGTGCCTTCGAGCTCAAGGCCGCGCGATTTTACTTGCCCGGTCTGTTCGGCAATGTTGAGCGGAGGCGCAAAGGTAACGACGTTGTCGCGCGTCAGGTCGAAGGCGGCGAAGGTGAACAGCGCGTTCCAGCCGATCGGCTGATACTTGACGCCCACCTCGTACTGCACGCCGGTCTCGGGATTGAGCAGCTGTCCGCTCGGGCCGGTGGCGAGCACCGGCAGGAACGATTCCGAATAGCTGAAATAAGGCGCGATGCCGTTGTCGAAATTGTACATCAATGCGGCGCGGCCGGTGAAGGCCGATGCATCCTTCGCGACTGACGTGTTGAAGACGCCGCTGTCCACCTGGGTCGTGACGAAATCCTGGCGGCCACTGAGCTGGAACGAGAGCCGGCCGAGCTTGATCTGGTCCTGGGCGTAGAGGCCGACTTGCGACTGCTTGACGCCGGTATCGTCGCTCATGGCGCCCATGGTCCAGTCGTAGCTGTAGACCGGATTGAAGACGTTGATCTCGGGCGCGGATGTCGTGACGCCAAAGGCGGTGTCGCGGAAGCTGGTGTTGCGGTAGTCGATTCCGACCAGCGTGGTGTGGCTGAGGAAGCCGGTGGTGAACTTGCCCTGGAGCTGATTGTCCACCGCGAAGGAGTTGATGTAGGAGTTGCTGTAGCTGCCGAAACGCGCGAGCTGTCCCGCGGCCTCGTCGGTATAGGCTCCGCCGAAAAACACCTTCTCCTCGTTGTGCTGATAGGCATAGCGCAAATTCTGCCGGAACGTGATGTTGTCGGTGAAATTGTGCGAGAGCTGGTAGCCGGCGGTCGCGATTTCGGTGTTGAACGCGTTGAAGCTCGGCACGCCCGCGAAGAACGAGACCGGGATGGTGCGGCCGTTGTTCGGCCAAACCGTGCCCGAGGCCGGCAAAAACTGAAGGCCCCACCCTGCCCGGTCGCGCTGGTAGTTGGCGAGGATCGTGATAGTGGTGTCCTCGTTCGGCTTGAACGTGACGGCCGGCGCGATGAAGACGCGGTTGTCCTTGGTGAAGTCGACCTGGGTCTCGCCGTCGCGCACCACGCCGGTCAGGCGCCACAGCACGGTGCCGTCCTTGTTGGCGGGACCGCCCACGTCGAACTGGCCCTGGTAGCGGTTGAAGCTGCCGCCGGAGATCGAGACTTCGCCGAACTGCTGCGCCGTCGGCAGCTTGGTCACGTAGTTGAGGATGCCGCCGGTGCCGCTGCCGCCATACATCGCCGAGGACGGGCCCTTGAGGACTTCGAGACGCTCTGCGCCGTAGGGATCGAGACCGTTGAAGTGCACGTAATTGCTGGAGGGAATCCGCAAGCCGTCGACGTAGAGGCCGGACATGGTGGTGTCGAAGCCGCGAATCTGGAGGGCGCCGAAGCGAGTGTCGGAGCCGCCATTGACGTCGCCGCTGACGCCGGCGGTGTAGCGCAGCGCCTCACCGATCGAGACCGCGCCCTGATTCCTGACCTGGTCGGTCGTGACGACGGAGACGGACTGCGGGGTTTCGATCAGCGGCGTATCCGTCTTGGTCGCGGTGCCGCTGCGCGTCGCAACGAAACCGCGCACCGGACCGTTGGCGCGTTCACCCGTGACGCCGTTCGAGGATGCCGATTGGGTTGGCGCGGCTTGCTGCGCGGGAGAGCGACGATCGGCGCGCGCGGTGCGTGTCGCGCCTGACCTTCGCGATGAAGCGACCGCCGCAGGCCGGGCGCGCTGAGCCGGAGCTTCGACGGTGACGGCGGGGATCTGCGTCTGCGCCTCCACGGCACCGAAGGGAATGACGAGAGCAAATGTGCTGGCCGCTCCGAGGAAGAGAATCTGTATCTGTCGACGACGCGTGTCAGAACGCGAAACAAGTTGGAAGTCGGTCACGTCGAGGCCCCACGCACTGCCGGCTTCGCCGGTACCGTTTTTGATGCCTCGCCCTAACGCAGGCGATTTCGGAGTGCGATAGGAACTGCGTTAGAATTTCTCCAGACGCGGGCTCAACACGTGCGACGAATGCGCTCAGTCGTGTCTCGAAGTCTGGAATGCTTCCAGACCGACAAGAACCTGCTTGTTCGAAATGTCTAAAACGGCGTCAGTGATGTCGCAGACGGCGATTGACCCGGCGCGCGAGATAATCGCCGGCGCTCTGCACGAGCTGCACCAGCGCGATCAGCACCACGACGACGGCCAGCATCATCTCCGGCATGAAGCGCTGATAGCCGTAGCGGATGCCGAGATCGCCCAGGCCCCCGCCTCCGACGGCGCCGACCATGGCGGAATAGCCGAGCAGGCTGACCACCGCGAGCGTCAGCGCCAGCAGAAGACCCGGCAGCGCTTCGGGGATCAGTACCTTGAACACGATCTGCATCGGCGAGGCCCCGAACGAGGATGCGGTCTCGATCAGGCCACCATCGACCTCGCGGATCGCGGCCTCGACCAGGCGAGCGATGAACGGCGCCGATGCGATCGTCAACGGCACGATCGCGGCCGTCGATCCGATCGAGGTGCCGGCCACCAGCCGCGTGAACGGGATGATGGCGACGACCAGGATGATGAAAGGCGTGGACCGCGTCGCGTTGACGACGATGCCGAGTACGCGATTGACGATGGGCGCGGCGAACAGCTCGCCTTTCCGGCTGGTCGCGAGAAAGACGCCGAGCGGCAGGCCGAAGGCGGTGCCGATCAGCGCCGCGAGCCCGACCATGTACAGGCTCTCGCCGGTCGCCTGGACGATCAGGTTGATGAGTTCAGGCGACATAGCCGAGACGCTCCGCGGGAAATTGAAATTGTGAGAGCCAGGCCAGCGTGCGCGTCGTCGCGTCCTCGCCGCTGGACATGCCGAGAGGGATACCAAGCGTCAGCGAGCCCACATGCTGGCCGCCGATCTCGTCGATGCGGGCCGACAGCAGCGACACGTCGAGGCCGAGTTCGCGCGCGAGCCGCGCCACCAGCGTGTCGCCGGCCCCTGCCCCGCGCACCTGGACGCGGATCACGGCCTGTCCGCCCGCTGGCGGCTCCGAAACAATCCGGCTCGCCAGCGACACCGGCAGGCTGTCTCCGATCACTTCGGCCAGGAAGGATTGCGTGATCGGATGCCTGGGGTGGGTGAAGATGTCGGCGACATGGCCGCTCTCGACGACGTGGCCGGCATCGAGCACCACGACATCCCCCGCAAGTTGGCGCACCACGGACATCTCATGGGTGATCAGCACAATGGTCACGTCAAGTTCGCGGTTGATGTTCGCGAGCAGATCGAGGATCGCCCGCGTGGTCTGCGGATCGAGCGCCGAGGTCGCCTCGTCCGACAGCAGCACGCTCGGCCGGGTCGCGAGCGCACGGGCAATGCCGACGCGCTGCTTCTGGCCGCCGGAGAGTTCTGACGGGTAGCGGTCGTGCTTGTCGGCGATGCCCACCAGCGCCAGCAGCTCGGCCACGCGGGCACGGATATCGGCCTTGGCCCAGCCGGCGATCTCGAGCGGCAGTGCGATGTTGGCGGCTGCGGTACGTGAGGACAGCAGGTTGAAGTGCTGGAAGATCATGCCGATCGAGCGCTGCGCGAGCCGCAAGTCCCGGCCCGAGAGCGCCGAGATGACTCTGTTATCCACGACGACGCGGCCCGTGGTCGGCCTCTCCAGGCCGTTGATGAGCCGGACCAGGCTCGATTTGCCTGCGCCGGAGCGACCGATGACGCCGGTGATCGAACCGCGCGGGATCGCGAAGTCGATGTTTTGCAGGGCATTGACGCCGGGCTTGCCGCGATAGGCCGGATAGATTTTCGAGATGCCTTCGAAGCGGACCATCGCGTCAGGCGCAGTCGCGGCAGGTGGGATCGTGTCAGGTGAGATCGCGTCGAGCTGTTCGATCGACTGTCCGATCGCGAGCGACGGGTGGACGTTCATGGAGGCGGCCTTCATGCACAATAGTTCCGCTTGCCCCTGGGGCATCCGGGAACCGGTCGCAAAAGCGACGGAGAGTGAAACCGCGATGAGGACTCGGCTGGAGCGCGCTGCACCGCAGCGGGCACCATCGCCCTTTCAGGTCTCTCTGGCAATGTCAGATATCGGCGGGGAGTTGGACGAAGTTTTCCAAATGTCTCCCCGCTGAAGAAAATTCATCTGCCGCCGTATGGGCCTCCCGCCCGGCTCAGGTGACCCGCAACCAGGGCCATACGATCAGCAGGAGCCCCGCGAAATAGAGCACCCCGAAGATCAGCCCAAAACCCCAGAACTGACCCTTGCCGATATAGCCGCTGCCGAAATACATCGGCGCCGGCCCCGTGGCGTAAGGCGAGATCACGCCCATCAGGCCGAGCGAATACATGCAGAGCATGGCGAGTGTCGTGACCGGCAGGTCGGGAATACCGGATCCGACCGCGAGCACCACGGGCAGCACGGCGGCGGCATGCGAGGTGATGCTCGAGAAGAAGTAGTGGATCCAGAAGAACAGCGCGACCAGCAGGAGCATCGCGGTCGACGGCGACAGCCCGGCGAGCGGCTTTGCATATTCGGTGGCGAACCATTTGATGAAGCCGATCTCGTTGAGACCCGAGGCCAGCGTCAGCAGCGAGGTGAAGTAGAAGAACACCTCCCAGGCGCTCTTCTCCGCGACGATGTCGGCAAACTCGATCACGCCCGTCACCAGCATCAGCGAGATCACGATGAACACGACGGTGGTGGCGTTGACGAAATTCGAGCCCAGAAGCGGCACGCGGATGTCCGGGCTCGAGCCCGCGATCCACAGGAACATCGCGAGCAAGATCAGCGTCAGCATGATCCATTCGTTGCGCGACATCGGGCCCATCTCCGCGAGCTCCTTCGATGCCCATTCGGAAATTTCCGGGCTGCTCTTCACCTCGGGGCGGCAGACCGCGTAGCTGAGCAGTGGGACCAGCACCATCAGGAGGAGGCCGAGCGGCGCAAAGCCCAAGAACCATTGCGCCCAGCTGACGTCGATTCCGACGGTCTTCTTGGCGATGGCCAGCGCCGCCGCATTGGGTGCGAGCGCGGTGAAAAACAATGAGCTGGTGACGGCAGTCGACGCGAACGCGGTCCACATCACGTAGGTGCCGATCTTGCCGGCGGTCGGTCCAGGCTCGGAGCCGTAGATGCGCGGGATGTTGCTGATGATGGGATAGACGATGCCGCCGCTGCGCGCGGTGTTGGACGGCGTCGCCGGCGCCAGCAAGAAGTCCGATATCGCCACCGCATAGCCGAGGCCAAGCGTGTTGCTGCCGAGCTTTTGCACCAGCACGAGCGCAATACGCCGGCCCAGCTGGCTCTTGCGATAGCCGATCGAGAACACGAAGGCGCCGACGATCAGCCACACCGTGCTCTCGGCAAAGCCCGCCAGCATCCAGCGCAGCGACTTGGTCGGGTCGGGATCGATATAACCGCCGACGCCGGCAACCGTCAGCCCGATCAGGCCGACCGCGCCCACCGGCATCGATTCCAGGATGAGCCCGGTGATGACGGCCGCGAAGACGGCAAAATAGTGCCACTGATTGACGTTGAGCCCTGCCGGCACCGGAAACAGATAGATCACCAGCCACACCGCGAGCGGCGCGATCAGCTTCCAGCGAAACCCTTTCGCCTCAGGCGCCTGCGAGCTAGTGGTCATGGGCCCTCCCCCTCGATCGTCATTGTCGTTTGCCGGCCCGTTGATCGGGCCTATTTTGTCCCAGCGCCGCGTATACGGATAGTCCGCGGCGCAATCAATGGCCCCAGCCTGTTTCTACCGCCCTCTGAACTTCGGTTTGCGTCGCGTCAGGAATGCCTCGACGCCCTCCTTGTGGTCCTCGCTGAGGCTTGCCAGGGCGAACTGGTCGACGTCCATGTGGCTGGCGAGATTATCCAGCGCGTGCGCCAGCCGGTTGACCGTGAGTTTCGTCATGGCGACGGAGAGCGGCGGCTGCGCTGCCACCTTGCGCGCAAGCTCCATCGCGGCATCGAACGCATGGCCGGGATCGACCACCTGCTCGACCAGGCCCCACGCATAGGCCTCATCCGCGCTGATGCGCTGGTCGGCCAGGATCACCGCCTGCTTGGTGCGAGCCGGGCCGATCAGATGCAGCATGCGCGGAATGCTTTGCCAGCTCATGTTCATGCCGAGCCCGATCTCGGGCACGCGCAGATGGGCATCGCGTCCCATGACGCGAAAGTCGAGCGCGACGGCCAGCGCCACGCCACCGCCGACGCAAAAGCCCTCGATGGCGGCGATCGTGATCTGCTCCATCTCCTGCCAGGCGAGGGTCAGGCGCGGTCCGAGCTTGAGATGCCGCCGCAGCGTGCCGAGATCCATCTCCTTGCGCGAGCGGCCTTCGGCATCCTTGAGGTCGAAGCCGGCGCTGAACGCGTCCGCGCTGCCTGTCAGCACCACGACGGAGGTCGCGGCGTCATCCTCAAAACTGCGCGCGGCCGCAGTGAGCTGGCGCAGCGCCTCCGGCGACAGCGCATTGATGCCGTCGCCGCGGTCGAACCGCACCACCGCAATCCGCCCCTCCGGCCCGAGGCCCTTCTCGATCTTGACATAGTCAGGCAACGCAAACTCCCCTGGTCTTGGTCTTCCTGGCGCTCACAGATGCCCGGTACGCCGATGTTCGGGTTCGCTTCCATGGACCGGAAACCGGATCGTGGTGCCGATGGTGATCCAGTTGGCATTTTCGCCGGTGATGTTGCGGCCGTAGATCACATCGACGGAGAATATCTCGTTCGGTCGGTAGCGGACACCGGTCTGGAAACGCGGCTGCACGGCGCTTGCGATCTCGGAGGCGCCGGCTTGCCCGTAAGCCTCGATCGTCCATTGCAGGGTGTCGGTGAATTTCCAGTCGAAGCCGATGCCGTAGGTCAGGTAGTGGCGATCCACCGTGCGATCCCAGAGCCAGCCGCCATTGACGTTGATGCGCATGGTCTCCGACAGGCGGAAGGTCGCGGGGACGACGGCAAAGGCGGATAGCGCATCGCCGGTCGCCGCGTCGAACGATCCGCCGCCATAGGCCGACAATCCCCACCGGCCAATTCCGGTCGGGACGAAATTCGTCTTGGCTTTCGGAGCAATTGTCGTGCTCCAGTCGCCATCGCTGCGGGCCCGGATGGTCTGCAGGCTCAGCTCGACCGGCCTGAAGGGATCGACGACACAGGAGGGATTGGCGACCGCCGAGAAATCCGTGTTGGAAGCCGTCGACATCCAGCTCTCCACCTTGCAGGAGCCGACCTCGGAAATGTCGGCGGCATCGACCGCATAGGCGCCATTCGCGGCGCGCGCATCCTGCGCCGCGAATGCGCCAAGAGCCGCGATTGCGGCGGTTATTCCGGTTCTTGCAGCCCAGCCCATGGTGCGATGTTAGCAGAGTCTTCGCCTCGACAACGCCCGGATTCTGGGACTATCTTTGCCTCATGAGCGACCATCATCATCACCACGATCACGACCATTCCGAGCTGTCGGAGACCGAGCTGCGCGTGCGCGCGCTCGAGACGATCCTGACCGAAAAAGGCTATGTCGAGCCGGCCGCGCTCGACGCCATCATCCAGGCCTATGAGACCCGGATCGGTCCCCATAACGGCGCGCGCGTCGTCGCCAAGGCCTGGAGCGATCCGGCGTTCAAGACGGCACTGCTGGAGGACGGCTCGAAGGCGATCGGCACGCTCGGCCATGTCAGCCGCGTCGGCGACCACCTCGTCGTGGTCGAGAACACGCCGCAGCGTCACAATATGGTCGTGTGCACGCTGTGCTCCTGCTACCCCTGGGAAATGCTGGGGCTGCCGCCGGTCTGGTACAAGGCCGCGCCCTATCGCTCACGCGCGGTGAAGGACCCGCGCGGCGTGCTCGCCGATTTCGGCGTGCAGGTCGCCAAGGACGTTGAAATCCGGGTGTGGGATTCGACCGCCGAAACGCGCTTTCTTGTGTTGCCGATGCGCCCCGCGGGCACAGACGGCTGGAGCGAGGAGCAGCTCGCCGAGCTGGTCACGCGCGATTCCATGATCGGCACCGGCTTTCCCAAGGCGCCCGGGGCGCCGTCATGAACGGCGTGCACGACATGGGCGGCATGGACGGCTTCGGCAAGGTCGAGCCCGAGCCGAACGAGCCGGTGTTCCACGAGGAATGGGAGTCGCGTGTTCTCGCCATGGTGCGTGCGATGGGCGCGGCCGGCGCCTTCAACATCGACACCTCGCGCTTCTATCGCGAGACGATCCCGCCGCATGTCTATCTCTCGAGCTCCTATTACAAGAAATGGTTTCTCGGGCTCGAGGAGATGCTGATCGAGAAAGGCTATCTCACCCGGGAGGAAGTCGCCGCCGGCCACGCTATGCAGCCGGCCAAGGCGCTCAAGCACGGCAAATTCGATCTCGGCCAGGTCGAGCGCATCATGGTGCGCGGCAAGTTCGCCCGTCCTGCTCCGGCGCCGGCGAAATTCAAGATCGGCGACAAGGTTCGTACGAAGAACATTCATCCCGCAACCCACACCCGCCTGCCGCGCTATGTGCGTGGCCACGTCGGAATTGTCGAGCTGAACCATGGCTGCCACGTGTTTCCGGACTCGGCGGCGATGGAGCTCGGCGAGAATCCGCAATGGCTCTACACGGTCGTGTTCGAGGGCCGCGATCTCTGGGGTGCGGATGGCGATCCAACCTCGAAAGTCTCGATCGATGCGTTCGAGCCGTATCTGGACCCAGCCTGATGAGCAGCACCGCTGCTGCTGCCGCGACGGCAGCGATCCCGAGCATTCCGCGCGATGATGACGGTCCGGTGTTCCGCGCACCCTGGGAGGCGCACGCCTTCGCGATGGCGCTGACGCTGCACGAGCGCGGCGTGTTCACCTGGCCCGAATGGGCGGCCGCCCTGGCGTCCGAGATCAAGCGCGCGCAGGCGGCCGGCGATCCCGATACGGGCGAGACCTACTATCTCCATTGGCTCGCCACGCTGGAAGGTCTCGTCGCGCGCAAGGGCGTTGCGTCTGCGGAGACGTTGCATCGCTACCGCGACGCGTGGGATCACGCGGCAGATCGCACCCCGCACGGCAAGCCGATCGAGCTGAAGGCTGAGGATTTTGCGCAATAGTCGCTTTGGGTACACCCTCACCCCAACCAACACTGTCATTCCCCGCGAAGGCGGGGAATCCAGTACGCCGCGGCCTCGCGATTATCACTATCGTCTCGGAGTACTGGATCACCCGCTTTCGCGGGTGATGACACCGAGTCTATGGCGTCACCGCCCCGCCACATACTCCCGCCACCCCTTCGCCCGCAGGCTGCAGGCCGGGCACTCGCCGCAACCGTAGCCCCAATCATGCTGCGCGCCGCGTTCGCCGAGATAGCAGGTGTGCGACTGCTCGCGGATGAGGTCCACCAGCCCGTCGCCGCCGAGGTCATGGGCGAGCCTCCACGTCGCGGCCTTGTCGATCCACATCAGCGGGGTATGCAGCTCGAACTTGCGGGCCATGCCGAGCGACAGCGCGGCCTGCATGGCGCGGATGGTGTCGTCGCGGCAATCGGGATAGCCGGAATAGTCGGTCTCGCACATGCCGCCGACGATGTGACTGATGCCGCGCCGGTAAGCCAGCGCCGCGGCGAATGTCAAGAACACCAGGTTGCGCCCGGGCACGAACGTGTTCGGCAGGCCGTCGGCGCCCATCGCAATCGCGACGTCGCGCGTCAGCGCCGTCTCGGACACGGCCGCCAGCGTCGGGATCGACAGCGTGTGGCTCTCGCCGAGCCTGGAAGCCCAATCCGCGCGCAGGCCCTTGATGCCGTCGAACAGCCGGTCGCGGCAGGCCAGCTCGATGGCGTGGCGCTGGCCGTAATCGAACCCCAGCGTCTCCACGCGCGCAAAACGATTCAGCGCCCAGGCGAGGCAGGTGGTGGAATCCTGGCCGCCGGAGAACAGCACCAGCGCGGTTTCGGATGAAGATGCGTCACTCATGGCCCGCGCTTTAGCATTGCCCACGCGGCTCGCCAATCCGGCCCGCCAACCGGTGGAAATCACCCTGTTCCGCCGCGCTACGCTGGGAACGGGGGCTCGCTTTTGGCATAAGGCTTGAGAGCCAGGAGACTGCCCCGCAATGACCCCTTCCCGCGACATTTCCCGCCTGATCGAGATCATGGCGGCGCTGCGCACGCCGGTGACCGGCTGCCCCTGGGACCTCGAGCAGAATTTTGCGACCATCGCGCCCTATACGATTGAGGAAGCCTATGAGGTAGTCGAGGCCATCAGCCGCGGCGATCTCGACGATCTCTGCGAGGAGCTCGGCGACCTGCTGCTCCAGGTCGTCTTCCACGCCCAGATGGCGTCGGAGCAGAACGCCTTTGCTTTTGGCGATGTCGTCGAGGCCATCACGCGAAAGATGATCCGGCGCCATCCTCACGTTTTCGCCGACAAGGACGGCAAGCTCGCCTCCTCCCACGTCAAGGAAGTCTGGGATCGCATCAAGGCCGAGGAGAAAGCCGAGCGCGCCGCGCGCCGGCCGCCGGAACAAATGCCGCCGCACAAATCATTGCTCTCGGGCGTCAAGGCCGGCCAGCCCGCCCTGACGCGCGCCATGGAGCTGCAGCGCAAGGCCTCCACCGTCGGCTTCGACTGGAACGATCCGCGCGCGGTGCTGGCAAAAATCCGCGAGGAAGCCGATGAGATCGAGGCAGCACTCGACCGCAACGACAGCGAGGGCCTGGCGGAAGAGACCGGCGACCTGATGTTCGCGCTGGTCAATCTCGCCCGCCATGTCGATGCAGATCCGGAAGCCGCGCTCCGCGCGACCAACGCGAAGTTCGAGCGGCGTTTTGCCTATATCGAGCGGGCGCTGGAGGCGCAGGGGCGGACGCTGGAGCAGGCATCGCTCGCGGAGATGGACGCGCTGTGGAATGAGGCGAAAGGTGAGGCGAAAAGCGCTGCGCCGGCGGAGAAAAGCAACCAAGCCCGCTCCTAGCTCGAGCGTCGTCCTGGCGAAAGCCAGGACCCATTACCCCGAATGCACATTGTTGAACCACGCTGGAGCTACCAGCGTGCCAATTCCAGCCGCTTGTGGTTATGGGTCCCGGATCTGCGCTTACGCTTGTCCGGGACGACAGCGTTGCTTGAGGCAGCAGTTAGCTCAACTCACTGGCGGGCGACGGCGTCTACGCGGACAGTCGCGGCACGGCGTCGAACCTGTTCACCACGATATCCCGCTTGGTCTCGTCCACCCGTACCGTCATGTCGAAGCGGCCGTCGTGCAGCTCTTTCGCCAGCACCTCGGAATTCCGATGCAGCCAGCTGATGCCGGCGCCGTCGGAGGCATCGATCGAGAGATCGAGCGTGATGCGCTTGGCCGCCAAGCGCTCCTCGATTGCGGCGAGCAGTGCGTCGACCCCCTCGCCCGACACAGCGGACACCAGCATCGCCGGATGATCCTCCGGCCTGCGCGCGGCGATGTTCAAAAGTTCTTCGCGCTGTTCGGGACCATAACGGTCGATCTTGTTCCAGACCTCGATGATGCGGCCTGAATCATCGGGATTGATGCCGAGCTGGCGCAGCACGGCGTCGACGTCGCTCTGCTGCGCCTCGGCGTCGTCGTGCGAGATGTCGCGCACGTGCAGGATGACGTCGGCTTCCAGCACCTCCTCCAGCGTGGCGCGGAAGGCGGCGACGAGCTGCGTCGGCAAATTGGAGATGAAACCGACGGTGTCCGACAGCATCGCCTTGCCGCCATGCGGCAGGGTGAGCGCGCGCAGGGTCGGATCGAGCGTGGCGAACAGCATGTCGGCGGCCTGCACGTCGGCGCGGGTCAGGCGGTTGAACAGCGTCGACTTGCCGGCGTTGGTGTAGCCGACCAGTGCGACCACGCGATACGGGACGCGCTGGCGGCCTGCGCGATGCAGGCGGCGTGTAGCCTGCACCTTCTTCAGTTCGCCCTCGAGCTTGGAGATGCGCTCCTGGATCAGGCGGCGGTCGGCTTCGATCTGGGTCTCGCCGGGACCGCCCATGAATCCAAAGCCGCCGCGCTGGCGTTCGAGATGGGTCCATGAGCGCACCAGGCGCGAACGTTGGTAGTTGAGATGCGCGAGCTCGACCTGGAGCGAGCCTTCCTTGGTCTTGGCGCGGCGGCCGAAGATTTCCAGGATGAGGCCGGTGCGGTCGAGCACCTTTGCCTGCAGCTCCTTCTCGAGATTGCGCTGCTGGATCGGCGCAAGCGCGCAATCCATCACCACGAGCTCGACGTCCAGGCCCTTGGCGAGCGCGGCGATCTCCTCGACCTTGCCCTTGCCGATATAGGTCGCGGGGCGGATCTGGCTGATCGGCGCGATGATTGCGTCGGCAACGACGAGATCAATCGCGCGTGCGAGGCCGGCGGCTTCGTCGAGCCGGGCTTCCGCGTCACGCAGGACATGAGCTTCCGATTGCGCGTCGGCATTGCCTGCGCGCACCCGCAAATAGGGACCGATGACAAGCACCCGCCCCGTCTGCTTATCCCCTGCCGACCGCGGACGGTCGACATCCCCGTCGAAATTCCGGGGTTCCAATCAGATCACTCTCAAGCCGGCTGGTCCTCGCCGCCTTCGAACAACTGGATCGGAGCGCCCGGCATGATGGTCGAGATCGCATGCTTGTAGACGAGCTGCGAGTGACCGTCGCGCCGAAGCAGCAAACAGAAATTGTCGAACCAGGTCACGATGCCCTGGAGCTTCACTCCGTTGACCAGAAAGATCGTCAGTGGCGTTTTGGTTTTGCGAACGTGATTAAGGAAGGTGTCCTGCAGGTTTTGTGCGCGGTCTGCCGCCATTGTTTTTTTCTCGCTTTGAGTTTCTTTTTATTGCGCCGGTTGCGGCCCTCTTTTGAAAATTCGGGGTCCTCGTCCGGTTGCCGTCCCTCATGAGATCCCCCTCGGAGGGACAGCGGTTCAATTAGAGGACAGGTAGGCTTATTAGGCAAGCCGCTTCACGCGGCAGCCCATGCCGTATTGCCCCGAAAAACTACGGAAATCGATGATTTTCCTCGCCTATTCGAACGACGTCGCAGCGTTAGCCGACGCCGAGCGCCTTCAACTTCCGGTGCAGTGCCGAGCGTTCCATGCCAACAAACTCGGCCGTGCGAGAAATATTTCCTGAGAAACGGCTGATCTGTGCAATCAAATAGTCGCGCTCGAACACTTCGCGCGCTTCGCGCAGCGGCAGGCCCATGATGTGCTCGCCATTGTTGCTGGTCGGCATCGCCGGCACCATGGAGCCGACGTCCTGCGGCAGCATGTCGGCCGTGATGATGACCTCCGGCCCGCCCGCGGCCAGAATCATGACTCTCTCAACGTTGTTGCGGAGCTGGCGCACATTGCCCGGCCAGACATGCGACTGCAGCACCGCCATCGCGTCCTGCCCGATCTGCCGCTTGGGCAGGCCGCTGCCCGCGGAGATCTGCTCCATGAAATAGTCGATCAATTCCGGAATGTCCTCACGCCGCTCCGACAGCGCGGGCACGCGGATCGGCACCACCGAGAGCCGATGATAGAGGTCCTCGCGGAAATGGCCGGCCGCGATCTCCTCTTCGAGGTTGCGCGCGGTGGAGGAAATGATGCGGACGTCGACCTGCACCTTGCCGTTGCCGCCGACGCGCTGGAACGACTGCTCGACCAGCACGCGCAAGATCTTGTTCTGGGTCTCGCGCGGCATGTCCGCGATCTCGTCGATGAACAGCGTGCCGCCGTGGGCCTCTTCGAGCGCGCCGGGCTTGCGCGCGTGCTCGCCGTTGGACTGCTCGATGCCGAACAGCTCGTGCTCCATCCGCTCGGGCGTGATCGCAGCGGCGTTGATGACGACGAAGGGGCCGTCGGCGCGGCCCGAGGCCGTGTGCAACGTGCGGGCGGTCAATTCCTTGCCGGCGCCGGCGGGGCCAACGATCAGGATGCGGCTGTTGGCCTTGGCCGCACGCTCGATGGTCTGGCGCAGCTGGTTCATGCTGGGCGAGCGGCCGACCAGCGAGCTTGCGCTCGGCGCGAGCTGCTTCAGCTCCTTGACCTCGCGCTTGAGCCGCGAGTTCTCAAGTGCACGGTTGGCGACCAGGATCAGCCGGTCGGTCTTGAACGGCTTCTCGATGAAGTCGTAGGCGCCACGCTTGATCGCGGCGACCGCGGTCTCGATGTTGCCGTGGCCGGAAATCATCACGACCGGCAGATCGGGGTTGTCCTTCTTGACCTGCTCCAAGAGCTGCAAGCCGTCGAGCTTAGAGCCCTGCAGCCAGATGTCGAGGAACACCAGATGCGGCCTGCGGTTGGCGATCTCGGCGAGCGCCGTATCGCTGTCGCGCGCGGTCCGGGTCACGAAGCCCTCGTCTTCGAGGATGCCCGCAACGAGATCCCGAATATCGGCCTCATCATCGACAATCAGAATTTCACTTGCCATGTGTCGCCTGTTTTCTCAGCTGCCTGTTGAGGCTTCGATCTTCGTTGAATCATTGGTCTTTTCAGCCGGCTCTTTGGTTTCGGCGGCCGCCTGTTTTGTTTCCGGATCCTTGACGGATTGCGTGGCCGTTTCGCCGATGTCCGGCTTGGCCGTTGCCTCGGCTGCCGGTTCGGCCCCCTCGCTTTTCGCGGGAGCGCCGGAGATCGCAAAACGCATCCGCATCCAGGCGCCACGCTGGCCCTCGCGGAAATCCGAGGCATCCTTCAGTTCGATGCGCCCGCCATGGTCTTCCAGCACGCGCCCGACGATCGCGAGCCCAAGGCCGGTGCCCTTGGCGCGTGTCGTCACATAGGGCTCGAGCAGGCGCGAGCGCGCAACCTTGGGCAGGCCGATACCGTTGTCGACGACGTCGATTAGAACGTCCTCGCCCTCGCGCGAGACCACGACGTCGATCCGGCCTTTGCCGAGCTCCTCCAGGGGGACCTGCTCGATCGCCTCGGTGGCGTTCTTGACAATGTTGGTGACCGCCTGCGAGATCAGCCGCCGGTCGAACTGGGCGCGCAGCGGATCTTCCTTGAACTCGGCCTCGATATCGATCTCGGGGTGGGCGACCTTCATCAGGAAGACCGCCTGCCGCACTGCGTCGGCGACGTCCTCACCCTCCATCACCGGCTTCGGCATCCGCGCAAAGCGCGAGAACTCGTCGACCATGCGACGGATATCGTCGACCTGACGCACGATGGTATCGGTGCACTGTTCGAAGATCTGCTTGTCCTTGCCCTCGGTGATGTCCTTGCCGAATTTGCGGCGAATGCGCTCGGCGGAGAGCTGGATCGGGGTCAGCGGGTTCTTGATCTCATGCGCGATGCGGCGCGCGACGTCGCCCCAGGCCGAGGTGCGTTGCGCCGAGACCAGCTCGGTGATGTCGTCGAGCGTGATGATGTAGCTGTCGTGCGGCTGGCTGGTCTTCTCGGCGCTGACGCGAACCGACAGATTGCGTTCCTGCCCGTCCCGCGTGATCGTGATCTGCCCCTGCACCAGGCGCTGGGTCCCTTCCCGCGCGCTCTTCATCATCTCTTCGAGCTCGGGCAGCACGTCGGAGAGCGGATGGCCGAGCGTCTCGGCTTCGGAGTGCCCGATCAGCTTTTCGGCGGAACGGTTGAGAATGCCGACGCTGCTTGAATTATCCACGCCGATGATGCCGGCGCTCGCGGACGACAGCACCGCCTCGATGAAGCGGCGGCGGCTGTCGATGAGGTCGCTGGCGTTGACGAGCTCGTCGCGCTGGCTGCGCAACTCCTCCGTCATCTTGTTGAAGGTCTCACCCAGCTGGGCGAGGTCGCCTTCCGACTGGTGCACCGGCACTTTCACGTGGAGATCGCCCGTCGACACCGTCTGGGCCGCGTTCATCAGCCGCCGGATCGGCGAGACCAGCGAGTTGGCGAAGTTGAGGCCGATCAGCACCGAGGCCATCAGGATGGTCAGCGCGATCACCGCGAACATCAGCGCGAACGCGACCTGGATGCCGAGCCGGCGCGACTCGATCTGGGCGTATTCGGCGACGCTGACCTCGGTCTGCTTGAGCTGGTTGACGACATTCGGATCGAGCGGCCGCGCGACGTAGAGGAAGGTGTCGCTGAAGGCGCGCAAGCGGACCACCGCGGCGACGAAGCTCGCATCGGGCAGCACTGCGATCTCGGGCTCGGATTCATTGACGTTGCTGAGGAAGTCCGGCGCCGGCGGCGAATAGGCCAGCCGCATGCCGGTGTCGGCGGATTCGAGAATGTTGGTGTTCTTGTCGATGATCATCGCGCCCGGCAGGTTGCGCGAGGCGGCGCTGGAGGTCAGCAATTCGCGAAACGAGCGGCGATCCTGGTCGTAGAGCGGCCGGGCGTGGGCGATGTCGTTGGCCATGCCGAGAATGTCGCCCCGGATCAGCTGCGCGTGGTCCTGCATGTAGGCGCGCGCGATCGTCAGCGAATTCTGGATCACCTCCTTGGTCGGGCCGGAGAACAGGCGGTCGAGGCCGCGCTCGATGGTGACGTTGGCGACGACGGCGACCAGCACCGCCGGCAGCACCGCCACGATCGAGAACAGGCTGACGATCTGGACATGGAGGCGCGCCGCCGCCCTACCCCGCCGTCGCGCCAGGATCAGCTGCCAGAGTTCGCGGATGATGATGCCGACCAGCAGCAGGATCGTGGCCGCATTGATCAGATAGAACGAGCGGACAACCGCAGGGGTCGGTTCGATCGACGTGAGGCCGGTCAGGACCAGGAACGTCAGGCAGGCCGACAGCAGGGCCAACGCCACGGCGAACGGCGCCAGCCAGCGTCGCGCCGACCAACGCCGGGGCTCTTCCGCTGGGGCCGTGTCAAAGGATGCGGCCGAGGTGTCTGCGCTGGTCATTCCGGCAATGGGTGCTGAAAACGGGGTCCGCGGCGGGCGGATACTGATGTATTCGTACCACATTGTTGCCGAATTGCGACAATTCCGCGGCGCCCACGCCGCGACTGACCCGCGCATCCACAGCGACATGCCGGAGGGCGGGAACGCATCCCGGCCCCAGCGGCTTGACGGGGATGCACAGGTTCTTTCTCGCAATGATGGTGTCGGCCGTGCTGCTGCTGATCGTGGCGGCCGACCTGCTGGTCAATGGTGTCGGGGTGCAGGAGCCCAATGCGAACGTCGCCAGCGCGATACAGGTATCAGGCCGATTTGTCAGATAGGTGTGAGGCCGCGTCCCGCGGCTGAATGACCATTTGAATGTTCCGGCGGAACATTTCAGTCCGATCGGGACTTCTGCTCACCGCGTCAGCCACAACGGCCAGCGCGATCCGGACAGGCTCAGCTCCGCTTGGTAGGGGAGCTGAGCCACCGTCCGTTGCGGAAAGGCTAGCCCCCGCTCCGATACACCTGGATATCGAGATCCCGAATCTTCTTCCGCAGCGTGTTGCGGTTGAGGCCGAGCAGATCGGCGGCACGGATCTGGTTGCCGCGGGTGGCGGCGAGCGCGGCCGTCAGCAGCGGCACCTCGATCTCTTTCAAGATGCGGTGATAGAGGCCCGGCGGCGGCACGCCGTTCGGGAAGCCCTGGAAGTGCGAGGAGAGATACGCTTCCACGGCGCTGCCGAGATTGTCGACGCCATGCTGGACTGCGGCACCCGGGCTGACCGTGGGTGGCGCCAGCTCGCCGTCGATGACGGAGCCGGTGATCACATCCTGCGGATAGAGCGCCGCGAGGCGGCGGGCGAGGTTCTCGAGCTCGCGCACATTGCCCGGCCAGCGGTGCTGCTTCATCCGCTCCAGCGCCAGCGTGTCGAGCTTTTTCGGCGGCAGTCCGTCCTTCTCGGCCAGCGCGAAGAAATGACGGATCAGATCCGGAAGATCCTCGATGCGCTCGCGCAAAGGCGGCAGCCGCAGCGGCACGACGTTGAGGCGGAAGAACAGATCTTCGCGGAACAGGCCCTGCTGGATCAGGACTCGCAGATCCTTGTTGGAAGCCGCGACGATGCGCACGTCGGTCTTGATCGGAGTGCGGCCGCCGACCGTGGTGTATTCGCCCTGCTGAAGCACGCGCAGCAGGCGGGTCTGCGCCTCCATCGGCATGTCGCCGATCTCATCCAGGAACAGCGTGCCGCCCTCGGCCTGCTCGAACCGGCCGGAGGCGCGGGTGTTGGCGCCGGTGAAGGCACCGCGCTCATGGCCGAACAGTTCGGACTCGATCAAGTCACGCGGGATCGCCGCCATGTTGACCGCGACGAACGGGCCGTTGCGGCGCTTGCCGTAATCGTGCAACGCGCGCGCCACCAGCTCCTTGCCGGTACCGGACTCGCCCGTGATCATCACGGTGAGGTCGGTCTGCATCAACCGCGCCAGCACGCGATAGATTTCCTGCATCGCCGGCGAGCGGCCGACCAGCGGGATCGCCTCCATCTCGGCGTCGTCGTTCGGCGTCGCGACCCGCTCCTTGGGCTCGGCCAGCGCACGGCCGACGATGGCGATCAGCTCCTTCAGGTCGAAGGGCTTCGGCAGATATTCATAGGCGCCGCGCTCGGAGGCCCGGATCGCCGTCATGAAGGTATTTTGCGCGCTCATGACGATGACCGGCAAATTCGGCCGCATCTTCTTGATCCGCGGCAGCAGGTCGAACGCGTTCTCGTCGGGCATCACCACGTCGGTGATGACGAGATCGCCCTCCCCCTGGCTGACCCAGCGCCACAGCGTCGCGGCATTGCCGGTCAGCCGCACTTCGTAGCCGGCGCGGGATAGTGCCTGATTGAGAACGGTGCGGATGGCGGTGTCGTCATCAGCAACGAGAATGCTACCTGCGGGCATCGTTAATCCTCATTTTGCCCCCTGTGACGCAGACGACGACTTCCCGGCAGAGCCGTCGCGACTGCTTTGATCGGCATGTTTCACCGATGTGGAATACATCGGCATCAGCACGCGGAAGGTGGTCTTCCGCGGCTGAGATTCGCATTCGATGATGCCCCCGTGGTCCCCGATGATCTTTGCGACCAGCGCGAGGCCCAGACCCGAGCCGGTCTGCTTGGTGGTGACGAAGGGATCGAACAGATTTGGCAGGAGATCGTCCGGCACGCCTGGTCCGTTGTCCTTCACGCAGAATTCGAGCGGCAGGGATACACGGGATTTTTGACCGGGGACTGACAGGCGCACGCCGGGACGAAACGCGGTGGTGAGCTGGATTTCGCCGTCGGGAACGTCGATCAGCGCTTCGGCGGCGTTCTTCACGAGGTTGAGGAACACCTGGATGAGCTGGTCCTGGTTCGCCAGCACCGGCGGCAGCGAGGGATCGTAGTCCTCGACGAAGCGGATGTTGCGGGCAAAGCCGGACTGCGCCAGCCGTTTGACGTGATCGAGCACCGAATGGATGTTGACGGGGCCGCGCACCACGGGGCGCTCGTCGCCGAACACCTCCATGCGGTCGACCAGAGTCACGATGCGGTCGGCCTCGTCGCAGATCAGCCGCGTCAGCATGCGGTCTTCCGAGGAGGCCTGCTGCTCCAGGAGCTGCGCCGCGCCGCGGATGCCGGAGAGCGGGTTCTTGATTTCATGCGCCAGCATCGCGGCGAGCGCGATCACCGAGCGCGCGGCGCTGCGATGGGTGAGCTGGCGGTCCATCTTGTCGGCGATGGAGCGCTCCTGGAGCATCACCACGATGTGGCCGGGCCGTTCCGTGACGGGGGCAACGTGCAGATCGACCTGGCGGTCTCCGCCCATGCGTGGCGTGCCCAGATCGACCTTGTATTCGTTGACCGGTGCGTTCGACGAACGCACCTGGTCAATCAGCGCCAGCAAGGGGCTGCCGAACGGCACCAGCTCTTTCAGCGACTGCCGCTTCAAGAACTGCGTCGAGATATCGAAGAAGGCTTCGGTTGCGATGTTGGCGGCGACGATCTTGCCGTCCGGCCCGATCATCAGCGTCGGATTGGGCAGTGCGTCCAGGATGGCATCGCTGTCGGACGGAAACGGCCGACGATGTTCAGCGGCTGAGCTCATGCAGCGGCGCTCCATGCGAAGTCGTCGAAGGCATCTTGCAGTGACCGGTGGACAAGGCGCGGATCCTCCGAGGTGAGGATTTTCTGGCGCCAGGATTTCAGCTTCTCGGCCGGCGCACGGCTCACATCGGCCGCGACGTCGAGGGCCCAGCCGAGATGTTTTCGTGCGTGCCGCAGACCGACGCGCAGGCCGTAGAGCGCGCAGACTCCTTCATAGAGCGTGCGGACATAATGCAGCTGCGTCTCGAGCGACGGCGTGGCTTCCGCCGCCCCGCCCTTCAGGCGCCGGCCGATCTCACCGGGCAGCCAGGGCTGGCCCTGCGCGCCGCGACCGATCATCACGGCATCGGCGCCGGAGGCCTCTAACGCCGCGAGCGCCTTCTCGAAAGTGGTGATATCGCCATTGACGACGAGCGGAATGGAGATGGCGTCGCGCACGGCGCGGATCCCGTCCCAATCGGCCTCGCCCTTGTAGAATTGGCAGCGGGTGCGGCCGTGCACGGTGACGAGCTTGACGCCTGATGCCTGTGCGCGCCGCGCCAGTTCCGGTGCGTTGCGGGTGCGGTCGTCCCAGCCGAGCCGCATCTTCAACGTCACGGGCACCTTCACCGCCGCGATCGTCGCTTCGATCAGGCTCACGGCGTGGTCGAGGTCGCGCATCAAGGCGGAACCGGACTGGCCGCCGGTGACGTGACGGGCCGGACAGCCCATGTTGATGTCGATGATATCTGCGCCTTCGGCTTCAGCGATCCGGGCGCCCTCTGCCATCCAGTGCGTCTCACAGCCGGCGAGCTGGACCACGTGCGGACCAATACCCGTGGCTTCGCAGCGCAACCGGGACATATGATGGCCATTGGCGAGTTCGTCGCTGGCCGTCATTTCGGAGACGACGAGACCGGCGCCGAGCTCCGCGGCCAGCCGGCGGACGGGCGAGTCAGTCACCCCCGACATCGGCGCCAGGAAGACCGGGGTGGCGACATCAATATCGCCTATCTTCAATGGCTTAAAGCTAGATACTGCCGAGCCGGTCACAGGGGTCTCGTTGCGTTGGCAGCGCCTCATCGCGCCTGCCATGACCTATCTTGCGCACAATTCTTGTGCAGTCAAGCGTCATGCCTACAGTTTAGACAGTTCTGCCGAACTTTCAAGTGCAGTGCAGCAAAATGCTGTTTCCCACAATCCGGGGAAACCCCCTTTTTTTGCGGGCCTGCCGTGCTAGAGGCATGCGGCAATCACCCCACCCCCGACTCTCTTCATCATCAAATGAGTATTTGAATCCTATGGCGAAATCACAGCGCACCGCGGTCGTTCTCGTCGCGGCCGGACGCGGCCTGCGCGCAGGCGCCGGTGGCCCCAAGCAATATCGCGAGATCGGCGGCGTGCCGGTGATCTATCGCGCCATGGAGGCCTTCAGCCGTCATGCGGACGTGTTTGCGGTTCAGCCGGTCGTGAACCCCGACGACAGCGCCATGTTCACGGCAGCGGTCGCAGGGCTCAGCCACGAGGCGCCGGTCAATGGCGGCGCGACCCGGCAAGCCTCGGTGCTCGCCGGGCTCGAAGCGCTCGCCAGGCACAAGCCCGACATCGTCCTGATCCACGACGCCGCCCGCCCCTTCGTTTCGGAAGGCGTGATCACCCGCGCGATCGATGCGGCCAGCCGCACCGGCGCCGCGATCCCCGTCGTTCCCGTCACCGACACTATCAAGGTCACCGGCGAGAACGGCAATGTCGAGGACACGCCGGACCGGGCGCGGTTGCGGATCGCACAGACGCCGCAATCCTTTCGTTTCGACGTCATCCTCGAAGCGCATCGTCGCGCAGCCAAGGACGGCCGCAGCGATTTCACCGACGATGCCGCGATTGCCGAATGGGCGGGATTGACGGTTGCAACCTTTGAAGGCGATGTTGCCAATATGAAGCTCACCACTCCCGAGGATTTCGTGCGCGAGGAAGCGCGGCTGGCCAGCCTGCTCGGCGATATCAGGACCGGCACGGGCTATGACGTCCACGCCTTCGGCGAGGGCGACCATCTCATGCTCTGCGGCGTGCGCGTGCCGCACACCAAAGGCTTCCTGGCCCATTCCGACGGCGATGTCGGCCTGCATGCGCTGGTCGACGCCATCCTCGGCGCGCTCGCTGACGGCGACATCGGATCGCACTTTCCGCCCAGCGACGCGAAGTGGAAAGGCGCCTCCTCCGACCAGTTTTTGCAATACGCCATCGAGCGCGTCACCCAGCGCGGCGGCCGCATCTCCAATCTCGAGGTCACCATGATCTGCGAGCGGCCGAAGATCGGTCCCTTGCGCGACACCATGCGCGCGCGCATCGCCGAGATTTCCGGCGTCGACATCTCCCGCGTCGCGGTCAAGGCGACCACCAGCGAGCGGCTCGGCTTCACCGGTCGCGAGGAAGGCATCGCGGCCACCGCGAGCGCCACCATCCGTCTGCCCTGGAGTGTCTAGGCCATGGCCGGCAGCGACGCACGCGCCCTCTCCCGCTCGCTGCTCGATCTGTGCCGGATGCGCAAGCTGACGATCGCGACCGCGGAGTCCTGCACCGGCGGTCTCGTCGCGGGCGCGCTGACCGACATCCCCGGTTCGTCAGACGTCATCGATCGCGGCTTCGTCACCTATTCCAACGATGCCAAGCGCGCCATGCTCGGGGTCGAGGCCGGCACGCTTGCGAATTTCGGCGCCGTCAGCAAGGAGACCGCAACAGCTATGGCGGTCGGTGCGCTGGAGCGTGCCGGCGTCGATCTTGCGGTCGCCATCACCGGCATTGCCGGCCCTGGCGGTGCCACGCCTGGCAAGCCGGTTGGCCTCGTCCACTTCGCCGCCGCCGCGCGCGACGGACGCATCGTTCACCGCGAGCATCGCTTTGGCGCGATCGGCCGTTCCGCCGTGCGCCAGCGCTCGGTGGTCGAGGCGCTGCGCATGCTGATGGATCTCGCCCGCGGCCCAGTCCAGGCCAAGCCGCGCCGTGAAGCCGCGGTAACCCGCCTGCGCCCCCGCGTGACACGCTCGCCGCGCCGGCACGCCGTCAAACGCAGGACTCCGCGCTCGCCGCGGGGGTGACTCCCGTAGCCCGGATGGAGCGAAGCGCAATCCGGGATTCGTTCCGCGGATACGGCGTCCCGGATTACGCTTCGCTCCATCCGGGCTTCAATCCCTTGCGTTGCCCGACGGGCAAAACACCCAAACGACGGGTCAATCCGCTCGCGCAAAAAGATTCCGCTTTACCGAAATTCGGCTTTGGCGTATTCAGCCGCCACCTCATCCCGGTCAGAGGGGCGTATCGCGATCGT
>NZ_JBVVPM010000036.1:0-72270 GCF_055811255.1 Bradyrhizobium sp. MI1.11 | reverse complement strand
ATCTACGCCAATACTGTCGTGCAACGGGGCACGCCCTGGATCGAAAAAGCCGCCTAGCCTTTAATGGTTGCTACGAAGCCTTCCGCTTCTCCAATTCCCGTCCCGTCTCCAGCATCAGCCGCCTGAGCCAGATCGAGCCGGGATCCATCTGTGCGCGGGTCGGGTAGAACATGAACTGCTCGTCGATCCCGGGGTCGAGCGGTGGCGTCACCGTAACGAGGCCGAGCTGCTTGGACAGCGCCGCGATCAGCCGGCGCGGCACGAAGGCGACGAGGTCGGTGCGGGCAGCGACGTGCAGCGCTTCGAGATAACCCGGGACCACGAGAGCGATGTGCCGGTCGATGCCCTTGGTCCGCAGCCAGGTGTCGATCAGGTCCTCGGGCTGGCCGCGGATAATTACTCCGACATGGCGCGCCGCCAGGAACGTCTCGCGCCGTTTCAGCTTCGCAGCCATGGGATGGCCGCGCCGCACTGCCAGCGCGTCCCTGTCGGTGTAGAGCAGCTGGCGATGAAAGCCCTTGAAGGCGTTGCCGATCGAGATCACGAGATCGATGGTGCGGGCGAACTCGGCGTGGAAGATCGCCGGTCCCCGCCACGGCACCACGTCGATCCGGACGTTGGGAGCGGCCTGCGTCACCTTTTCCATCAAGGGCGGCATCAACAGCTCGACCGCGAGGTCCGGCATCATCAGTCGGAATTGCCGCTCGCTGCGCGCCGCATCGAATTCATCCGATACGAACAGCCCGCGCACCTGGTCGAGCGCCTGCGCCAACGGCGCGCGCAAGGCTTGTGCCCGCGGCGTCAGCTCCATCCGCGCGCCTGTGCGTACCAGGAGCGGATCGCCAAGGATGTCACGCAGACGCTGGAGCGCATGACTGGCCGCCGGCTGCGACAGCCCGATCCGCAAGGCGGCGCGGCTGACGCTGGCCTCGCGCAGCAGTGCGTCGAGCGCGGTCAGGAGATTGAGGTCGAGCGAATTCAAATTCATGAGGCGAATAGATATCATATCCACTATCGATTTGAAGAATTTAGAGCCGGCGGCGATGATCTCGGTGTTCTCACCGAGGGAGATGCCGCCATGAACGCGAGCGCCAACAAGAAACTGATGCAGGATATCTTTGCAGCCGCCGCCAGCCCCAATCCGGCTGCGCGCGACCGTGGTTTGTTCACCGAAAGTCTTGCCGACGACGCCAAATGGATCGTGACCGGCCAGTACTCCTGGTCGCGCACCTTTTCCGGCAAACAGGCGATCCTCAACGACCTGCACGGCTATGTGCGGACCCGTCTTGTCGACCGGACACGGACGGTCGCCCACCGCTTCATCGCCGACGGCGATGTCGTCGTCGTCGAAGCAAAGGGCGACAATGTTACGCCCGAGGGGGTGCGCTACGACAACGATTATTGTCTCGTGTTTCGGCTCGAGGACGGCAAGATCAAGGAGATCCGGGAATATTGCGACTCGGTGCTGACCGAGAAGGCCCTCGGCCCGTTTCCGCAAACGGCCGTGAGGGCCGCGAGCTGAGCGGATCGAGCGGCGTCGCGTCCGCCGACCGGTGCCGTCCGCCGCGGTCGGCGAGGGGCGGTCGGTCGCACAGGCCGGTAGACTGCAGCGGCATGCATGCCGCTGCGGGCTTCGGGCCAAAACCTTGCTCACCTGCCGATAAAATCAGCAGATGTTGTGCCGTCTGGCGCATGCGCGCGCGAAAAATTTGAAGGTTCAATTAACGAGTGTCGCCCATTGTGTCGCGGTGCAGCGTGGTTCGCGAACAACGCGACCCGCGGCTGCCGGGGTGGCGCGACAAATCGCCGGAGTTGTTCGTCCGCCCGAATTCACATGCTTCTGAGTGGACAGTGGGAATGCCGAGTTTTCGTTTGCGGATCAGGGGACGCCTGTACGCTGGTTTCATGGCCTTGGTGGCGGTTGGTCTTGTGATGGCGGTGGTCGCCATCTGGAATTTGCGGTCCGTCCAGGATCAGGTCGCAAAACTCTCCAAATTGTCGGACAGCACGGCGCGCATCCTGGAGATATCGACCCATCTTCAGGCCATCCAGCGGGCCAATCTGCGCTACATTTACGATGCCAACGAACCTGCGATGCGGGAGGCTGCCGAGCGAGAGACCGCGGCGACCGGGCTGTTGCAGCTCGGAGCAAAGGGCACCCTCTCGGAGGAGCGGCGGAAGCTCTACAACGATCTGATCGCCGACATCGCCAAAATGAAAAGCCTGCGTGACAGTCTCGGCGACGCCGTCAACGAGGCGCGGACCGGCAAGGCGACTCTGTTGCCAAGTGGCGAAGAGCTGACCGTCAAGATGGCCAAGCTGGTCGATGTGGCCCGCGCCGCCGCCGACGACGACACGGTGTCGCTCGTCGCGGACCTCGAGTCCCGGGTTCTGTTGGTTCGAATCGCGAACTGGCGCTTCCTCGCTCTGCGCGACACCAACGGCCCCACCGCCTTCAGAACCAATGTCGACAGGGCGGTACAGCGGCTGGCAGCCGTCGAAAGGAGCCCGCAGGCGGCGGACCTTCGGTCGTCTCTGACGCCTGTGAAGACCGCGCTCGGTATCTACAAAGCCGCGTTCGAAACGACCTCCGCCGCGATGCTGCGGTCCGACGAGATCTACCACAAGGATCTCGCACCGCTCATCTCCGCGAGCATCGCCAAGCTCAAGGTCACGGAAACCACCTTGAAGGCGGATTACAACGATTCGCGCATGGCGGCCGATGCTGTGATCGACGGCACGACCTCGCTACAGGAGATCGCGGGCGGCCTCGCCGTCCTGTTCGGACTGATCGTCGCCTTCCTGACCGCCCGCAGCATCGTGGGGCCGCTGACCTCGATGACGCGCGCAATGGGGCTGCTTGCCGGGGGCAATCTCGCCGTCGAGATCCCCTCGCGCGGCAAGGCCGACGAGATCGGCGATATGGCCAAGGCGATCGACGTCTTCAAGACCAACATGATCGAGACCGAAAGGCTGCGCCATGAGCAGACCGCAACCGAGGCTCGGCAGGCCGAGGGCCGCAAGGCCGACATGGCCCGGCTCGCCAGCCAGTTCGAGCAGGCGGTGGGCGAGATCGTCGATACCGTATCCTCGGCATCGCAGGAGCTCGAGGGCTCGGCCGGCACCCTGACCGCGACCGCGAGGCGCGCGCAGGATCTCTCCACCGAAGTGCAATCCGCCTCCCAGGAAGCCTCGGCCAATGTGCAGGCGGTCGCCTCCGCGACCGAGGAATTGTCCTCCTCGGTGACGGAGATCGCGCGCCAGGTGCAGGAATCCGCGCGCATCGCGGGCGAAGCCGTCGGTCAGGTGAGCAAGACCAACGCGCGCGTCAGCGAGCTCTCCAAGGCTGCAGCCCGCATCGGCGACGTGGTCGAGCTGATCAGCACCATCGCCGGCCAGACCAACCTTCTGGCGCTGAATGCTACCATCGAGGCGGCACGCGCGGGTGAAGCCGGCCGCGGCTTTGCCGTGGTCGCCTCGGAGGTCAAGGCGCTCGCGGAGCAGACCGCGAGGGCCACCGGTGAGATCGCCCAGCAGGTCTCGGGCATCCAGGCCGCGACGGAGGAGTCGGTCGGCTCGATCAGGGAAATCAGCGGCACCATCGAGCGGCTGTCGGAGATCTCGTCGACGGTTGCCGCCGCCGTGGAGGAGCAGGGTGCGGCGACGCAGGAGATCTCCCGCAACGTCCAGCAGGCGGCCCAGGGCACGCAGCTTGTGTCGTCCAACATCGGCGACGTGCAGCGCGGCGCTTCCGAGACCGGCTCGGCCTCTTCGCAGGTGCTTTCGGCGGCACGCTCGCTGTCGGCCGACAGCAACCGCTTGAAGCAGGAAGTCGCCAACTTCCTGAACTCGGTCCACGCCGCCTGAGCATGAAAAGCAAAAGGCCACGCGCATGCGCGTGGCCTCGCATTGTGACGTGGTGCGATCAGGCGACTTTCGTCGTCATGTGCTTGAACATGTTGCTGCGGGCCTCGTCGTCCATCTCCGCCTTGAACGTGAACTTGTCCTTCAGCGCGATCGCGCGCGTCGCCGCGGGCCGGGCCGAGATCTCGTCCACCAGCCGCTTCACGTCCGGATATCGCGCGAAGGCGTCGTCGCCAAGCTTGAATGGCACCATCCGCGCCCAACCCCACAGCGCCATGTCGACGATCGAATAGTTGTCGCCGACCATGTAGCGGCGACCTTTGAGGTGACCGTCGAGAATCTTGTAATGGCGATCGGTCTCGAACTGGTAGCGGTTATGCGCGTAGTCGTGGTTCTGGTCTTTCGGCGCAAAATGCTTGAAGTGCACGGCCTGGCCCGAATACGGCCCGACGCCGGTGGCGACGAACATCAGCCATGACAGCATCTCACCGCGAACATTGGCGGCGGGCAGGAATTTGCCGGTCTTCTCGGCCAGATAGAGCAGAATGGCGTTGGAATCGAACACGATGGTGCCGTTGTCATCGATCGCCGGCACCTTGCCGTTCGGATTGATCTTCAGATAGTCCGGCGTGAACTGCTCGCCCTTGCGGGTGTCGATCTTCACCGGCTCGAAGGGCAGGCCGGCCTCTTCGAGATAAAGCGCGACCTTGGTCGGGTTCGGCGAACCGTTAAAATAGAATTTGAGCATCGGGCATCTCCCCTGTGTTTGTTGGCCGAGAGTGGAGGCAGCAACATGTCCGCAAGCGGCCTTGTCTTGCCTGAACCTTGTCGGGGAGGGCAACCGGCGAGTTTGCCGGGCGGTATCTGCGCGCGACGCAGATCAGCCGGCGTAACAAAGGCCGATCGCCGCCGTAATGACCATGGCCGCGCCCACAGCCTCGAGGCGCAGCCCGATCCGCGTGGCGATATGCATGTCGGAGGCCCGCGCCGCGCGCTCCGATCCGCGCGCATAGCCGTGAACGATGACGTCGTGATTGAAACTGTCATGGGCCTCGTTGCTGCTGGCGAGCCCGACACAGACCACGAGCACGCCGAACAAGGCGAGGCCGAAAAATCCCAGCAGCGCAATCAGGAACATCGGAAACATGCCGACCAGAAAGATCGGAAGCAGCGGCACCAGCAGCAATGTCTCGGACTGTCGTCGCATGGCTCGACCGGTCAAGACGGGGCGTAGACAGTCAATCTAGTCCCGGCCGTCGCGTCATTCAAGACGCCGTAGGGTGGGCAAAGGCGCAAAGCGCCGTGCTCACCGAACATCGCGGCGAGAATGGTGGGCACGCTTCGCTTTGCCCACCCTACAACATCACGGGAAGGCTACCCCGCCGCCATGCCGGCGCGGATCTCGGCGCGGAGCTCGTCGATCAGCTTGAGACCCTTCTTGGTCTCGATGTGCCAGAAGGTCCATCCGTTGCAGGCTTGCGCGCCTTGCGCCACCGCGCCCATGCGGTGAATGGAGCCGACCTTGTCGCCGAACATGATGGCGCCGTCGGCGCGGACCAGCGCGCCGAGCTTCTTCTTGGCGTCGAACAGCTTGGTGCCGGGCATGATCATGCCGCGCTCGATCAATTCCGAGAACGCAACCCGCGGCGCTTCGCGCGCCGTCATGAACGGGGCGAGGCTTGCCTCCGGCAACGGCTCGACCGCGGCGATGCGCGCTTGTGCCGCTTTCGCATAGGTCTTGTCGCGCTCGAAGCCGATATAGGAGCGGCCGAGGCGCTTGGCGACCGCGCCGGTGGTACCGGTGCCGTTGAAGGGATCGATCACGAGGTCGCCGGGTTTGGAGGACGACAGCAGCACGCGCGCGAGCAGGCCTTCCGGCTTCTGCGTCGGGTGCACTTTCTTGCCGTCGGCGCCCTTGAGGCGCTCCTCGCCGGTGCAGAGCGGGATCAGCCAGTCGGACCGTGCCTGCACGTCCTCGTTGGCGGCCTTCAGCGCCTCGTAGTTGAACGTGTAGCCCTTGGCCTTCTCGTCGCGCGCGGCCCAGATCATGGTTTCGTGTGCGTTGGTGAAACGGCGGCCGCGGAAATTCGGCATCGGATTGGTCTTGCGCCAGACGATGTCGTTCAGGAGCCAGAAGCCGAGATCCTGCATGATCGCGCCGACGCGGAAGATGTTGTGATAGGAGCCGATCACCCAGATCGTCGCCGACGGCTTCATCGCGCGGCGGGCGGCGAGCAGCCAGGCGCGGGTGAAATCGTCATAGGCGGAGAACGAATCGAACTTGTCCCAGTCGTCGTCGACCGCATCGACATGGGATTCGTCGGGGCGCTTGAGATCGCCCTTGAGCTGAAGATTGTAGGGTGGATCGGCGAACACCAGGTCCACCGAACCAGCCTGAAGCTTCGACATCTCTGCGACGCAATCGCCGAGGACGATGCTGTGCGAAGGAGACTCAAAATTTGTGCGGGGCGCCCTTGCAGACGCCCCGCGACGCGACTCTACCATGACTCAAGAACTCTGACTCAGGCGACGCTGTCGGCGACGCGGGACCAAACAACCGACTGACCGTTACATTGAAGCGGCAAAGTAAAAATCGACTTAACCCGCCGCTTTCGTAAGCAGCCCTCGCATCGCGCCTCGCACGCGGTTCGCTCCGCGTATTCGCCGTGTTTTGCAGTGTATTTCGCGTTTCTTCGCGTTGCGGCTGTGATCGGAGCGCAAAAAGACTCGAAATTCCTCTCGGAAAAAATTGCTCGATGCCCGGAAAAAATTGCTGGCATTGCCATGCTGTCGCACTAGGCAATAATTGCCGAGCGGGATATTGATTAACGCAATGGAAATTTTACGTGCATGGTGCGTTGAGCTTTGCCGCCTTTGCGCCCAATTGATGCCAGCCAGGACCGAGGGAAGCCGCCATGCGCTACGATGATTTCCGCCGCAGCGACGACATCGAGGATCGTCGCGACGATGGTGGCGGGGGCGGTGGAGGAGGCGGGTTCGGCCTCCCCATGGGCGGCGGCGGGCTCGGGATCGGCACCATCATCGTGCTCGGCTTGGTCGGCTACGCCTTCGGCATCGATCCGCGCATCCTGATCGGCGGCGCCGAGATCCTCACCGGCGGCGGCCAGGCGCCGTCCTACCAGACCGATCGCCAGTCGTCGTCCAACGCCAAGCGCGGCGCGCCGACCGACGAGATGGGCAGCATGATCTCCGGCATCCTCGGCGAGATCGACGATCGCTGGAGCGAGATCTTCCAGGCCTCGGGCCAGTCCTTTACCGGTCCGAAGGTCGTGCTGTTCCGCAACGTCACCAATGGCGGGCGTTGCGGCCGGGCCGAGTCGGCGATGGGACCGTTCTATTGCCCGCCGGACAAGACCATCTTCCTCGACACCGGTTTCTTCCGCGAGGTCGAGACGCGTTTTCGCGGCTGCTCCGGCAAGTCCGCTTGTAACTTCACCACCGCCTACATCATCGCCCATGAGGCTGGCCATCACATCCAGAACCTGCTCGGCATCATTCCACGCGTGACGCGCCTGCAGCAGCAGGCCGGCAGCAAGGCGGAGTCGAATGCGCTCCAGGTGAAGGTCGAATTGCAGGCCGACTGCCTGTCCGGTGTCTGGGTCAATCGCGAGGCGAAGAAGCGGCCGAACTTCCTGGAGCCGGGCGACATCGACGCCGCACTCACCACGGCGAGCGCGATCGGCGACGACACGCTGCAGCGCCAGTCCACAGGCCGCGTCGTGCCCGATTCCTTCACCCACGGCTCGGCGGCGCAACGCAAACAGTGGTTCATGACCGGCTACCAGCAGGGCACCGTCCAGGCCTGCAACACGTTTGGTGGCGGACAGTAGGCTGACGGTTTCGTGCCCCCGGACGCAGCGCAGCATGTAACGCTGCGCTGCTGAGCCGGGGCCCATAACGCCGGCGCCTCTTCACGAGCATGGGTCCCGGCTCTGCGACGCACCGCTGACGCGCTGCATCGCGTCCGGGACACGAGAGGAAGTACAATGACCTCCATCGACGAAACAAAACAATTCGTCCCGCTCAACATCGCAGTGCTCACCGTGTCCGACACGCGCGTGCTCGCGGATGACAAATCCGGCCAGACCTTGGCCGACCGTCTCACCGCGGCCGGCCATCATCTCGCCGCGCGCGAGATCGTCACCGACGACGTCGAGGCGATCCGCACCGTCATCCGCCGCTGGATTGCAGACGCAGGCGTCGACGTCGTCATCACCACCGGCGGCACCGGCTTCACCGGGCGCGACGTCACGCCGGAGGCGATCGAGCCCTTGTTCGAGAAGCGCATGGACGGTTTCTCGATCGCATTCCACATGCTGAGCCACGCCAAGATCGGCACGTCGACGATCCAGAGCCGCGCCACGGCCGGCGTCGCGGGCGCAACCTACATCTTCTGCCTCCCAGGTTCGCCCGGTGCCTGCCGCGACGGCTGGGACGGCATCCTCAAAGCCCAGCTCGATTACCGCACGCGTCCCTGCAATTTCGTCGAGATCATGCCGCGGCTGGACGAGCATCTGCGTCGGCCGAAGGCCCAGGGCGCGACGGTGTAGGGGTCCGCGTTGGCGCGCCATTCTTCCCTTCCCCCCTTGTGGGGGAAGGTGGCATAGGCCGCCTTGGGCCGCCGTTCTTAAAGAACGCCGAAGCGAAGCTTCGGCTATGGCGCCGGATGAGGGGTATCTATCGGCACGGAATGTGCCGAAGCAAACCCCTCACCCAAGTGGGCTTGTGTCTACCAGCGTCGCTGCCCTCTCCCGCAAGGGACGAGGGCGCATTCATGCGCATCTCGCTCGTTGCGAAATAGTCAGAGATCCCGCTCCCAGGTCTCGCCGATCAGATCGACACCGAAGCTGTGGTGCTTCTCTTCCTTCACGAGCTTGAAGCCTGCACTTTGATAGATGCCACGCGCGGCGACCAGGATGCTTTGCGTCCACAGCGTCATCTTGCTGTAGCCCCTCTCGCGCGCACCCTGGATACATTGCTGGACCAGCGCGCGGCCGACACCGAGTCCCCGCGCCTTCTTTTCCACCTGCAACAGCCGCAGCTTGGCAATCTCGTCCGTGGCCTTGACCAGAAAGATCGAGCCGACCGGCTCGCCATCCACTTCCGCAATCCAGCAGTGCTCGCGCGCGGGGTCATAGTTCTTGATGAACTGTGCGCAGATCTCGGCGACCAGGGCCTCGTAGCTGATATCCCAGTTGTAGTCGGCCGCATAGGCGGCGGCCTGCCGGGAGATGACCCAGCCCATGTCGCCGGCGCGATGGCTGCGCAGCATGAAAGCCGCGGGCTGGCTTCGACGCTCCAGCACAGCCTCGATGGTCGCCATAGCCTGCGTGAGCCGCGTTGCATCGCTGGCCGAAAGCTGAGCCAGCATAGCGGCGACCTCATTTTGCGAGCCCAGGTTCAGCTTGGCAAAGGCCTGGCGCCCTTTGGCGGTGAGGCTCAGCTGGTATTGCCTGCGATCCGCGGGCAGGGGCCTGCGGGTGATCAGGCCCTTTTCGTCGAAGCTTTGGACTATGCGGCTGAGATAGCCGGGGTCGAGGCCAAGCTCGTTGCCGATCTCCTTGGCGGCAAGGTCGTCCCGTTGTGCGAGCTCGTAGAGCACGCGGGCCTCGCTGAGCGAGAACGGGCTCTTTCCAAGGTGCTGGTCGAGCACGCCAAGTTTGCGGGTGTAAAAGCGGTTGAAGGCGCGGACCGCTGCGATGTGGTCGTCGGTACCGTTAAATGACATGGGTCACCTTGATACTTGCCATTGTCAAACAATTATTTGACTTTGGCAAGTATCGAGAGTGTTAGCCGACCATGACGATCCGACTGCGCAGCATGATCCGCGACGAGCGGCCGAGCCGCCGCAGCAGCCGCGCCTCGGAGCGGCGGGCTTGGGGCGCGTAGCCGCCGATGCGGTCGTAGTGATCACGCGCGATCAAAAGTCCCTGATCGCCGAAGGGACCGACGAGCTTGCGCATCAGGGCCCAGAGAATATCGCGGAAGCCGGCATCGGCGTAGGGCGAGCGGGCATAGCGGAAGACGGCCGCACGATCCCGGCCGCTGGTCGAGACGGACTGGATGAACTGGGTGGTTTCCTCGATCCAGCCGGTTTCCAGCACAGCGCCCGCAGGGAGGAACATCAGCCAGGACGAACGGGCCTGGAGTGCGCCGGCGGCGAGCGCAGCGCCTTGCGTGGATCCTTCGAAGCCGATGAAACGGCAGCCCGCGACGTCGGCAACGCGCTCGATGACGCCATTGCGGGTGCCGTCGACCAGGAGCACTTCCCGGATGATGCCTGCGGCGGCACCGGGTACCAGCGCGGCCAGAGTGGCGACCGCCGTCTGCTCGACGCCTTCGGTCGGAATGATGACGCTCAGCATGATTGAGGCTTCAGTGTCCACACTTCGGGAGAAGCGTAGCTCATTATGAGGGCGTCATAAAACATGTGGCGCTGCCGAGCAACTTTCCGGCCGCGCTTCGGGTATACGATGGTAAACCGCTGCAGCTGTCGCATCCAAATGTGTCCCGTACGGGGCGGCGATATTGCCGAATGTGTCGCCCCAAGCCTGTCCTGTCCGTATTAGTCCGGAGACGAACCGCAACATTGCGAGGCGCGCCGGCCGTTCGTAAATCCTGCAAGAGGAGGATGCGATAGCGGGAGAACGGGAAAAACCGTGCAATGGTGCTGCTGACGAGGCTTTGAATGAACGCCGATCAACTTGCTGTTAACTCGCCGGCAACATCTCCCAGGCCGGACGGCGCGCCGACCTTGCGGATCCGCGCCGTGATGCTGGGTGAACGCATCAATCCCTCCGGACTCGAAATGGGCGCGACAGTCTCCTCGATGCCGGCCGCCTTCCGCGTCCATGCCGGCCTTGCGGTCATCTTCCGCTACGGCGTCGTGGTGCTGATCGGTCTCCTCCCTTCGGAGGAGAAAGTGCTGATCGACAGCCTGAAGCCCCGCGTGATCGGCGAGTTCAGCCCCTACGAGGAGGAGATCGCGCATGCGCAACTCTGCAAGGACGAAAGCGCCGAGGCTATCCAGCCGGGCGGCCCGATCTGTCTCGCCAAATTCTCCGACGACCGGCTGCTGCTGATCGCGGACGCGCTTGCCAAGAGCACTTCGCTCGCACGTGACGAGCGCCGCGTCGCCGCCGTCTTCGACGTGATCGAGCCATTTGCGCGCAAGCTCGCCGAGCAGGGCCGCACGCCGCCCCGGCGCAAGGGCATCTTGCAATTGATCGGCAATGCGCTTCTCGTCCAGCAGCGCGTCGCCGGCCGTGTTGCGGTGGCCGAGAAACCCGACGTGCTCTGGGAGAAACCCGAACTCGACCGGCTCTATGCCCGCCTTGAAGACGAGTACGAACTGAAGGAGCGCCTGGACACGCTCGAGCGCAAGCTCGCCGCCGTGTCCGCGACCGCCAACGCACTTACCGACATCATCGATACCCAGCGCTCGCTCCGCCTCGAAATCGCCGTGGTGGTGCTGATCGTGATCGAGGTCGCGATCGGGTGTTTCCAGATTTGGTCGGGGACGCATTAGAACGCGCGGGCCGCTGGATCAATTTATCCCGCGAGCGAGATGCTCGTGACTGCGCCCGCGCCCCCTTGCGGGAGAGGGCAGCCCCGCAAGGAGACACAAACTTACAGGGGTGAGGGGTATGTCTCCGCATACTCACATGCATACGTGAGCGACCAAAGAACCCCTCATCCGGCGCTTCGCGCCACCTTCTCCCGCAACGGGCGAAGGGAAGCGACGCCGACGTACGCCGTTGATCACGAGCTGACGGCCCGCAGCACCGCCGCACAATGCCGCGCGATCATCAGTTCCTCATTCGTTGGAATGACGAAGACATCGACTGCGCTATCGCCATCGTTGATGCGCTCGCGCGCCGCCTCATTCGCAGCGGCATCGATGCGCACACCGAGCCAGTCGAGACGCTCACCGATCGCGCTGCGGATTTCCCCGGCGTGTTCGCCGATGCCGCCGGTGAAGATCAGGCAGTCCAGCCCGGCAAGCGTTGTCGCCATCGCCGCCACCTCCTGCGCGGCGCGGAAGGTGAAGAGCTCGACCGCCTCCCGTGCCGCAGCTTCGCTGCTCGCAAGCAGCGTGCGCATATCCGAAGCGATGCGGGAGACGCCGAGCAGGCCCGATTCGTGATAGAGCAGGTGCTGGACGTCTTCGACCGACATCTTCTCGTGCTGTTGCAGATAGAGCAGTACGCCCGGGTCGATCCTGCCGCAGCGCGTGCCCATCACCAGTCCGTCGAGCGGCGTCAGTCCCATCGTGGTGTCGATGCTGCGGCCGTCCCGCAAGCCGCACAGGCTCGCGCCGTTGCCGAGATGCGCGATCACAGTGCGCTTCGCCACGAGTTGCGGCGCGATTCGGGCGAGCCGTCCCGCGACATATTCGAACGAGAGGCCATGAAATCCGTAGCGCCGAACGCCGCGCTCTTCATAACGTCTCGGAATGGCGAAGCGGCTGGCGGGCGGCGCAATGCCGTGGTGGAAAGCGGTGTCGAAGCAGGCGATCTGCGTCAGGTCGGGCCTTATCGCCGTGATGGTGCGGACTGGCGCCAGGCAGCGCGGCTGGTGCAGCGGCGCCAGCGGCGTCAGCGCTTCCAGCTTTGCGGTGATATCGTCCGTCAGCTCGACCGGAGCGGAATAGTCTAGACCGCCATGGACGACGCGGTGGCCGACAGCGCGCAAGCGATGGTCCCCGAAACGATCCTCGATGAAGCCGAGCACGTCGGCGAACAGATGATCGCTGTCCGCATCCGATGCTTTCCTCCGTTTCTCGAACAGGTCCTCGCCCGCGGGGCCCTTCACGACGAGCCGCGGCTTCGTCTCGTGCTCGTCGAGCAGGCCCTTGCAGAGCAGGGTGGGCTCGGCCGCCGAGATCTCGAACAGGCCGAATTTGACGCTCGACGATCCCGAGTTGAAAACGAGTACCGTGTTCGACATGGCTGCTGTCAGTCGCCTGCCTGCGCCGGCGTGTTGCCGCCGGCGCTGTTCTGCCAGACCCATTCCTGGATTTCCGGCATGTCCTCGCCGTATTCGCGCACATAGCGCGAATGCTCGATCAGCTTGTCGCGGAATTGCTGCTTCACCTGCGCCGCCTTGGTGGCCAGTCCCGGCACGCGCTCGATCGCCTCGATCGCGAGGTGATAGCGGTCGAGCTCGTTGAGCACGACCATGTCGAACGGCGTCGTCGTGGTGCCTTCCTCGGCAAAGCCGCGGACGTGCATGCCGGCGTGGTTGGTGCGGTTATAGGTCAGCCGGTGGATCAGATAGGGATAGCCGTGATAGGCGAAGATCACCGGCTTGTCGCGCGTGAACAGGCCGTCGAAGTCGCGGTCGGACAAACCGTGCGGGTGCTGCTCCCTGGGTTGCAGCGTCATGAGGTCGACGACGTTGACGACGCGGATCTTCAGCTCGGGCAGCGCCTTGCGCAGCAGGTCGACGGCGGCGAGTGTTTCCAGTGTCGGCACGTCGCCGGCGCAGGCCATCACGACATCGGGCTCGCCATTCGCGTCTTCCGTGCCGGCCCAGCTCCAGATGCCGATGCCGGCGTCGCAATGCGTGGCCGCCTCCTGCATCGACAGCCATTGCGGCGCCGGCTGCTTGCCGGCGACGATGACGTTGACGCGGTCATAGGTGCGCAGGCAGTGATCGGCGATCCACAGCAGCGTGTTGGCGTCCGGCGGGAAGTAGATGCGGACGATGTCGGCCTTCTTGTTGGCGACGAGATCGACGAAACCGGGATCCTGATGGCTGAAGCCGTTGTGGTCCTGACGCCAGACATGCGAGGTGAGCAGATAGTTGAGCGAGGCGATCGGTCGCCGCCACGGCAGATGCCGGGTCACCTTCAGCCATTTGGCGTGCTGGTTGAACATGGAATCCACGATGTGGATGAACGCCTCGTAGCAGGAGAAGAAGCCGTGCCGGCCCGTGAGCAGATAGCCCTCTAACCAGCCCTGGCAGAGATGCTCGCTCAGGACTTCCATCACGCGTCCGTCCTGGGCGAGATGCACGTCGTAAGGTTTTGTCGGCTCCATCCAGACGCGTTCCGTGGCCTCGAACGCCGCATCGAGCCGGTTTGACGCGGTCTCGTCCGGACCCATGATGCGGAAGTTGCGGGCCTCGGCGTTGAGGCGGATGACGTCGCGCAGGAATTTCCCGAGCTCGCGGGTTGCCTCCGCCACGACGCCGCCCGGCTGAGTTACCTCGACGGCGAAGCTGCGGAAGTCCGGCAGCTTCAGCTCCTTCTTCAGAAGGCCGCCATTGGCGTGCGGATTGGCACCCATGCGGCGATTGCCTTCGGGCGCGAGCGCCTGGAGCTCGGCAATCAGCGCGCCGTTGGCGTCGAACAGCTTTTCCGGCTCGTAGCTGCGCATCCAGTCTTCGAGAATCTTCAGATGCGCCGGATTCTCGCGGCAGTTCGCGACCGGCACCTGATGCGCCCGCCAAAAACCTTCGACCTTCTTGCCGTCGACTTCCTTGGGGCCGGTCCAGCCCTTCGGGCTGCGCAGCACGATCATCGGCCAGCGCGGGCGTTCGATGCTCTTGCGGCCGTCGCGGGCGTGCTGCTGGATCGACCGGATGCTGGCGAACGCGACATCCAGCGCGTCCGCCATGGCCTGATGCATCGGCTTGGGATCGTCGCCCTCGACGAACAGCGGCTCGTGGCCGAGCCCGCGGAACAGATTGCGGATCTCGTCGTCGCGCATCCGCCCGAGCACGGTCGGATTGGCAATCTTGTAACCGTTGAGATGCAGGATCGGCAGCACCGCACCGTCATGGGCAGGATTGAGGAACTTGTTGGAGTGCCAGGACGCGGCGAGCGGGCCGGTCTCGGCCTCGCCGTCGCCGACGACACAGGCGACGATCAGGTCGGGATTGTCGAAGGCCGCGCCATAGGCATGCACCAGCGCGTAGCCGAGCTCGCCGCCTTCGTGGATCGAACCGGGCGTTTCCGGCGCCGCGTGACTCGGGATGCCGCCGGGGAAGGAGAACTGTCTGAACAGCTTGCGCAATCCGTCGGCATCGCGCGCGATATCGGGATAGATCTCGCTGTAGCTGCCTTCGAGATAGGTGTTGGCGACCATGCCGGGGCCGCCGTGGCCGGGACCGCAGACATAGATCACGCTCAGGTCCAGCGCGCGGATGACGCGGTTGAGATGGGCGTAAATGAAGTTCAACCCGGGCGTCGTGCCCCAATGGCCGAGCAAACGCGGCTTGATGTGCTCGGGCCGTAACGGCTCGCGCAGCAGCGGATTGTCGAGCAGGTAGATCTGCCCGACGGAGAGATAGTTCGCGGCGCGCCAGTAGCGGTCGAGCAGATCGAGGTCGCTGCTCGCTGCGGCCAATTGTTGTTGATTTGTCATGTTCCTGCCGACCTTCACCCGGGATCGTCACCAACCGAGTTCCGGCGAGATCGATCCTTCGGCAGCATCAAACGGGATCGCCGTGACGCCACTGTTGCGTGAGGTCAAAAGCGGGCGCGCGAAGTTTGGGCAGCTCTACTGTGCATGGGGTTGTTTTCACGTTTTTCGTTTGTGTTCTTGATTTGTTCCTTTGGCGTGCTATCTTGGCTTCATGAGTCCAGCATCCTCTCATGCTCTCAAGCACCCGCCGGTCACGGCGCCCTCCGAGCCGGCGGTTGCGCCTTCTGACTTCCCTGAGCTGGCGGTCGCCATCGACCGCCAGCGCAGGCGAGGCCGGGGCGCGCAGTCCAACGCCAGCGGCCGGTTCGAGGCCGAGGCGCGCGTCGCATTCGACGATGGCTGGCAAAGCCTTGAAGAACTGCCTCCGTTCAAGACCACGGTCGGGATCGACACCTCGCGCAAGGTGATTACCCGCAACGATTCTCCCGACATCGGCTTCGATCGTTCGATCAATCCCTACCGCGGCTGCGAGCACGGCTGCGTTTATTGCTTCGCGCGGCCGACCCATGCCTATCTCGGCCTGTCGCCGGGGCTCGACTTCGAGTCGAAGCTGTTCGTGAAGCCCGAGGCGCCGGCGCTGCTCGAGAAGGAGCTTGCAGCGCCGGGCTACGAGCCGCGGATGATCGCGATCGGCACCAACACCGATCCCTATCAGCCGATCGAACGCGAGCGCAAAATCATGCGCGGCATTCTGGAGGTGCTGGAGCGCGCCGGCCATCCCGTCGGTATCGTCACCAAGTCGGCGCTGGTGACCCGCGACATCGACATTCTCGCGCGCATGGCCAAGCGCAACCTCGCCAAGGTCGGGATCTCCGTGACCTCGCTCGATCCGAAATTGGCGCGCACCATGGAGCCGCGGGCGTCCACGCCGCCGAAGCGGCTGGAGGCGCTGAAGCAGCTTTCCGAGGCCGGCATTCCGACCACCGTCATGGTCGCCCCCGTCATCCCCGCGCTGAACGATTCCGAGATCGAGCGCATCCTGGACGCCGCCGCTCATGCCGGCGTCAAGGAAGCCTCCTACGTGTTGCTGCGGTTGCCGCTCGAGGTGCGCGATCTCTTTCGGGAATGGCTGATGGCGAACTATCCGGACCGCTATCGCCACGTCTTCACGCTGATCCGCGACATGCGCGGCGGCCGCGACTACGACGCGAAATGGGGCGAGCGCATGAAGGGCACCGGTCCGATGGCCTGGACCATCGGCCGCCGCTTCGAGATCGCCTGCGACAGGCTCGGGCTGAACAAGCGGCGCTCCAAGCTGACGACGGATCATTTTGCCAAGCCGAAGCGGAACGGCGATCAGCTCAGCCTGTTCTGAGGGACGAAGTGGGAGAGGCGTCGTATGAGCCAGGAACTGCCAGCTCCAATCCCGCGGCTCACCGTCATCACGCTGGGCGTGAATGACATCCGCGCCAGCATTGCCTTTTACGACGCGCTCGGGTTTTCGCGCCGGCTCAAGGTGACCGGTGAGGCCGTTGCGTTCTATGACACCGGCGGTCCGGTGCTCGCGCTGTTTCCCTGGGACCAGCTCGCGGTCGACGCCAGATTGCCGGATCATCCGAGGCCATCGACGTTCCGCGGCATGACGCTCGCTTGGAACTGCCGCGCGCGTGAGGAGGTGGATGCGGTGCTGGCTTTCGCCATCGGCAAGGGAGCCGCGCTGCTGAAGGCCGCGCATGAGACCGATTACGGCGGCTATTCCGGCTATTTCGCCGATCCTGATGGCCATCCATGGGAAGTCGTGGTCGCACCCGGCATCGACGTCGGCGAGGACCGGCGGGTGCATCTGGCGGAATAGGGCGGCTGACTTGAATCTTGAATAGCGGGAATTGTCCGAGGTTCCCGGTTGCGCAGGCCGTGCCGCTTGCGCACGATCCCCGCCATGATTCGGGATCAGTCCGCCAAGAAGCCGGCCAAAGGTGCGCCCAAGAAGGCTGCGCCTGAAAACAAGAAAGCTGCGCCCAAAAAAATCGCCAAGGCGCTGGCCGGCACAAAGAGCGCCATCATCGTCGCCCCAAGCTTCCGCCGCGAGCGCGCGCTGATGAAGCGCGGCGTCTGGCCGGTGGCGGGCTGCGATGAGGCCGGCCGCGGGCCGCTGGCGGGTCCTGTGGTGGCGGCGGCGGTGATTCTCGATCCCGACCGCATCCCGCGCGGCATCGATGATTCCAAGCGCCTGACGGCCGAGCAGCGCGAAAGACTGTTCGACAAGATCTGCGCGACCGCCCAGGTCTCGGTGGCCGTCGCCTCGCGCTCCCGCATCGACCGCGACAACATCCTGCGCGCCTCGCTGTGGGCGCTGAAGCGCGCCGTGGTGGCGCTGCCCGAGCAGCCCCGGCACGTCTTCGTAGACGGCCGCGACCGGCTCGACACTGAATGCGATTGCGAGGCCGTGATCGGCGGCGACGGCATCGTCCTGTCGATCGCAGCGGCCTCGATCATCGCCAAGGTGACGCGGGACCGCCTGATGTGCGCGTTGGCTCAGGACTGTCCCGGCTACGGTTTCGAGCAGCACAAGGGCTACGCTGTGCCCGAGCACCTCGACGCGCTCAACCGCCTCGGTCCCACCGTCCACCACCGCAGCTTCTTCGCCCCCGTCGCCGCCGCCCGCGCCAAGCACATGCCCTGGACGGTCGAGCCGGCACAGGATCTGTTTGCGGTGACCGAGATCGAGCTGCAGGTGGACACGAGCCTGGAAGTCGACGCGTCGGCAAATCTCTAGACGAGACTCGGTTGCCACGACGCGCCGCGCCCTCTATCAAAATAGTCGTGAGCGAATAGGGCCGGCTTCACGGGTTGGCTGCATCTTTCGGACGTTACATGCGGTTTACCTCCCTGGTCATCGAGCTCATTCGCGCGCGGCCGCGGCTGATCGTCTGGATCGCCGTGCTGCTCCAGGCCGCGATGTGGCTGTTCGTGGCGCTGGTGTTTTATCGCAGCCCGCCCGGCAGCCTCGCGACTCTGCTGGCCTTCGGCCGCGAATACCAGGTCGGCACTGATTTAGGCCCGCCCTTGCCGGTCTGGCTCGCCGACATCGCCTATCGCGCTGCCGGCGGCCACGTGTTCGGCGTCTACGTCCTGGCGGAGCTCTGTGGGGTCGCGACCTTCATCGCGCTCTATCATCTGTCCCGCGCGGTGGTCGGTCCCCAGCAGGCAGTGCTGGCCGTGCTGCTGACCATGACGCTGCTGGCCTTCTCCTCGCCCGCACTCGACTTCGGCCCCCTGGTGCTGGCGCGGCCGCTCTGGGCGCTGCTGCTGCTGCATTCCTGGCAGATCATCGGACAGCGCCGTGGCAACGCCTGGTTCGCCTGGTCGATCGAGGCCGGCCTCCTGCTGCTGACGACGCCGGCTGCGATCTTCTTCTTGCTGCTGATCGTCGTCTTCGCGCTCGCAACCGCGGACGGCCGCCACACGCTGCGCGCATTCGACCCACTGTTTGCGCTGGTGGTCGTCGCCGTGCTGGCATTGCCCTATGCCGTCTGGCTGATGCGCGCCGAGGTGCTCGTCCTGCCGGCCTTGCCTGAGGTCGCCCAGCTCAATGCCCGCGCGCTGCACGCGGCCTGGCTGCTCGGGGGGCTCCTGCTCGGTGCGGCGGCGATCCCGGCGCTGACGGTCCTCAACACCGGCCTGTTTGTTCCCAAGAGCGAGGAGGCGCCGATCATCTACCGCCCGCCGGTCGAGCCGCTCGCGCGCAACTTCGTCTATTTCTTCGCGCTGGCGCCGCCACTCGGCGCGGTGCTGATCTCCGGCCTGCTGGGCCTCGACGCCGTCGTCGGCGGCGCCGGCGTCGTGCTGGTGTTGTCGGGGCTTGCCGTGGTCGTGGGGGCCGGCGATCTCATCGCGATGCGCCGCGCGAGGATGCTGCGGATGGTCTGGGCGGCCGCCGTCATCGCGCCCGCAATCGGCGTCGTGCTCGCCGTCCTGCTCCTGCCGTGGACCGGTGCCAACGAGATCGCGACCTCGATGCCGGCGCGCGCGATTTCGGACTTCTTCGACGAGAGCTTTGCCCGTCGCACCAATCATCGCCTGCGCGCGGTCGCCGGCGAGACCCAGCTTGCGAGCCTGATCACGCTGCATTCCGGCCGGCCGCATCTCTTCATCGATGCCGAGCCCGCGCGGACGCCTTGGATCAATCAGGCCAAGTTCAGCGAGACCGGCGGCGTCGTGGTCTGGCGCGCCTCTGATACCGGCGGCACTCCGCCGCCGGACATCCTCGCGCGCTTTCCCGGCATCGTCCCGGAAGTCCCGCGCGCCTTCGAATGGCTGGTGACCGGACGCCAGCAACTCCTGCGTATCGGCTGGGCCATCGTGCGGCCGAAGGGGACTTAGTCGCTCGCTCTTTCCCTCGTCATTGCGAGGAGCGCTTGCGACGACGCAATCCAGAGTCCGCGGAAAGATTCTGGATTGCCTCGCTGCGCTCGCAATGACGGAGAGAGGTCGTACGACTCCTCACGCGCCCGCCAGCACCTTCGCGATCGCGCGCAGATCCTGCCAGGCCAGCCGCTTGTACGACGGCGAGCGCAGCAGATAGGCGGGGTGGAAGGTCGGCAGCGCGCGGATGGTGCGCGCGCCCGTCTCGTAGTCGAACCAGCGGCCGCGGGTGCGCATGATGCCTTCGCGGGTCGACAGCAGCGTCTGCGTCGAGGGATTGCCGAGCGTCACCAGCACATCCGGATTCACCAGCTCGATCTGGCGCTGGATGAAGGGCAGGCAGATTTGCGTCTCCTGCGGCGTCGGCGTGCGGTTGCCGGGCGGCCGCCAGGGGATCACGTTGGCGATGTAGGCCGTGGTGCGGTTGAGGCCTATGGCTCCTATCATCAAATCGAGCAGCTTGCCGCTGCGCCCGACGAAGGGCAGCCCCTCGATGTCCTCGTCGCGGCCCGGTGCCTCGCCGACGAACATGATGCGCGCCTGCGGATTACCGTCGGCGAAAACCAAGCGTGTCGCGGTGTGCTTCAGCGCGCAGCCGTCAAAGCTCTGCATCAGCTCGCGCAACGCCTCCAAGGTCGGCGCGGTGCGTGCGGCCTCGCGCGCCGAGGCGATTGCGACGTCGGGCGCGGGCGCAGCCTCGCCGCGCAACACCGCGGGCGCGGCGACCGGCCGTGGGGCCTCGACCGGAGGTGGCGCGCGCGGAGCCGGAGGTGGAGCATCCAATTCCGCCAGGCGGTCGATCGGTTCCTCCGCGAGCGTGCAATCGACTCCAGCCTCCAGATAGAAGGCGAGAAGCTCTCGGACCGTGGGTGCGGGTTCTGGGATCATTGGAAAGTCTGACTATTAGTCCAGTTTGGGGCGCCTTGCACCCCGGCGAAACGCATTTCCGAGGTTGTCCTACCCGGAAAAATCGGAAACAAGAGGGCGCAATCGACCAAGGACCGTCTCAAGGGCTGAGATCAGATGAGCACCGAAGAACTTCCCCCGCGCGAATCCATGGAATTCGACGTCGTCATCGTCGGCGCCGGCCCCTCGGGCCTGGCTGCAGCGATCCGGCTGAAGCAGATCAATGCCGATCTCAATGTCGTCGTTGTGGAGAAGGGCTCCGAGGTCGGTGCGCATATTCTCTCCGGCGCCGTGATCGACCCGGCCGGGCTCGACAAGCTGATCCCGGACTGGCGCGAGGATTCCGATTGTCCTCTGAAGACCCAGGTGAAGGACGATCGCTTCTACTGGATGACGGGCGGCAGCGCGATCAGGCTGCCTAACTTCATCATGCCGCCGCTGATGGACAATCATCACTGCTATATCGGCTCGCTTGGCAATGTCTGCCGCTGGCTGGCGCGCAAGGCAGAGGCCCTCGGCGTCGAGATCTATCCGGGCTTTGCCGCGGCCGAGGTGCTCTATGACGAGCAGGGCGCGGTGAAGGGCATTGCCACCGGCGACATGGGCATCGGCCGGGACGGCAAGCCGAAGGACTCCTTTACCCGTGGCATGGAATTGCTCGGCAAGTACACGCTGTTCGCGGAAGGCGCGCGCGGCAGCCTGACCAAACAGCTCATCGCGAAGTTCGCGCTGGATACCACGAGCGAGCCGGCGAAATTTGGCATCGGGCTCAAGGAAGTCTGGCAGATCGATCCCGCCAAGCACCAGAAGGGCATGATCCAGCATTCGTTCGGCTGGCCGCTCGATCTGAAGACCGGCGGTGGCTCGTTCCTCTATCACTACGACGACAACCTCGTTGCCGTCGGCTTCGTCGTGCATCTCAACTACGACGACCCGTATCTGTCACCGTTCGACGAGTTTCAGCGTTTCAAGACCCATCCGTCGATCCGCTCCACCTTCGAAGGTGCCAAGCGGCTCGCCTATGGCGCGCGCGCCATCACCGAGGGCGGCTATCAGTCGGTCCCGAAACTCAGCTTCCCCGGCGGCGCCCTGATCGGCTGCGCGGCCGGCTTCGTCAACGTTCCCCGGATCAAGGGCGTGCACAACGCGATGGGCACGGGCATGCTCGCCGCCGAGCACGTTGCGTCCGCCATTGCCGCCGATCGCGCCAATGACGAGATCGTCGATTACGAGAACACCTGGCGCTCCTCCTCGGTCGGCAAGGATTTGTTCCTGGTCCGCAACGTCAAGCCGCTGTGGTCGAAGTTCGGCACAGTGCTCGGCGTTGCGCTCGGCGGCTTCGACATGTGGTGCAACACGCTGTTCGGCGGGTCCCTGTTTGGCACCCAGTCGCACGCGAAGCCCGATCGCGCGACGCTCGATCCGGCCAAGACCCACGCGCCGAGAACCTACCCGAAGCCTGACGGCAAGATTTCCTTCGACAAGCTCTCCTCGGTATTCCTGTCCAATACCAATCATGAGGAGGACCAGCCGGTCCATCTCAAGGTCACGGACATGAACCTCCAGAAGACGTCCGAGCACGACGTGTTTGCAGGTCCCTCGAATCGCTATTGCCCGGCCGGCGTCTATGAGTGGATCGAGGAAGGTTCCGGCCCGCGCTTCCAGATCAATGCCCAAAACTGCGTTCACTGCAAAACCTGCGACGTGAAGGACCCCAACGGCAACATCACCTGGGTTCCCCCCGAGGGCGGCGGCGGTCCGAACTACGAGGCGATGTAGGCGGGGTCCGCAAGCCACGATCCAGGTGACCAAGGCCCAAGGGCGACCAATATTGCGTGACCTTGGCCCTGCGACGCACGTTCGCGTGAGAACCCGGCCGCGGTCGCGGTCCGTGGTCACGATAAGGCCATACTGGCGGCGTCTTGGGGCGCTCTTGACCGGTCACTTGGCCGATTTGGGGCGTGCGGAGGGGATCGCCCGGCCCGAATCCTTGCGGTGAAGCGCCAAAAGCGGCATTGTCGGCCCGACGGTTCCGGGTCCCCATGCCACCGGCCGCGTTCGCATGCGATACGGCCTTCTTCAGACCCAGGCACTACCAACTCAAGGCGAGCCCTGATGTTTTCAAATCGTTTCAACCGCTGGACTGTTGCCGCCATTGCCCTCATGGGCTCAGCGATGGCGACGGTCCCCGGCGCGGTCCTGGCGCAGACGCCGGACCATCCGTCCGACACGGCGGCGCAGTTTCCGACCCGAAACGATCTGAAGGCGCTGACCACCTCCGGCAGCTATCTCGCCGCCCGCCACGCCAGCGTCGAGCGCGACGCGGCCTCCGCCGCCGCGTTCTATCGCTCGGCCCTGCGCACCGATCCCAAGAACAACGAGCTGCTCGACCGCGCCTTCATCTCTTCGGTCGCCGACGGTGACATCGACGAAGCCGTCAAACTCGCCGAGCGCATCCTGACCATCGACAAGACCAACCGCGTTGCGCGCCTCGTCGTCGGCGTGCACGATCTCAAGTTCAAGAAGTACGCGACCGCGCAGACCAACATCAACCAGTCGATCCGCGGTCCGATCACCGATCTCGTCGCCACGCTGCTGTCGGGCTGGGCCGCCTATGGTGCGGGTGATGCCAAGGGCGGCGTCGCCACCATCGACAAGCTGGCCGGTCCGGAATGGTATCCGCTGTTCAAGGATCTCCATGCCGGCATGATCCTCGAGCTCGCCGGCAAGGAGAAAGACGCGGGCGCCCGGTTCGAGCGTGCCTACAAGCTCGACGATTCCATGTTGCGTGTCACCGAGGCCTATGCGCGCTGGCTGTCGCGCAACAAGGACTCGGCCGCCGCGACCACCGTCTACCAGGCTTTCGACAAGAAGCTCGCCCGCCATCCGCTGATCGTAGAAGGGTTGCGCGACACCAAGGCCGGCAAGAAGATGCCGCCGCTGGTCGATAGCGCGCAAGCCGGCGCCGCAGAAGCACTCTACGGCATCGGCGCCACACTGACCCGCCGCGGCGGCGAGGATCTGGCGCTGGTCTACCTCCAGCTCTCGCTCTACCTCCAGCCCACCCATCCCCTGGCGCTGCTCTCGCTCGCCGATCTCTATGAATCGGTGAAGCGGCCGCAGATGGCGATCAAGGTCTATGAGCGGGTGCCGGCGTCCTCGCCGCTCAAACGCAACGCCCAGATTCAGCTCGCCATCGATCTGGATTCCGCCGACCGCACCGACGAGGCGATCAAGATCCTCAAGGGCGTCACCACTGAGGATTCCAAGGATCTCGAAGCCATCATGGCGCTCGGCAACATCGAGCGCGGCCGCAAGAAGTTCGGCGAATGCGGCGCGACCTATTCGCAAGGCGTCGACGTGCTGCCGGCCGGCAACGACAAGGCCAACAGCGTCTGGTATTATTATCGCGGCATCTGCGAGGAGCGCTCCAAGCAGTGGGGCAAGGCCGAAGCCGACATGAAGAAGGCGCTGGAGCTGCAGCCCGACCAGCCCCACGTCCTCAACTATCTCGGCTATTCCTGGATCGACCAGGGCATCAATCTCGACGAAGGCATGAAGATGATCAAGCGGGCGGTCGAGCAGCGCCCGGATGACGGCTACATCGTCGACTCCCTTGGCTGGGCCTATTACCGCATCGGCAATTACGAGGACGCGGTGAAGAACCTCGAGCGCGCCATTGACCTCAAGCCCGAGGATCCCACGATCAACGATCACCTTGGCGACGCCTATTGGCGCGTCGGCCGCACGTTGGAAGCCAAGTTCCAGTGGGCGCACGCCCGCGATCTCAAGCCCGAAGCGGATGAGCTTCCGAAGATCGAGGCCAAGATTGCCAACGGAATGACCGACGACAATTCGAACTCCTCGGCTGCGCAGGCGGAGAAGGAGAAGAAAAAGGACGACGGCAAGGGCGGCTGAGTTGAGCGCATGATCCGGAAAAGTGTGTAGCGGTTTTCCGGCAAGATCATGCGTAGGAAGAACTAAGTTCTGGGGGCGTGTCGTCAATGCCGGCGTTGATTGAAGAAGGGCGCGCGAAGGTCAATCTGAGCCTTCGCGTGGTCGGCCGTCGTGCCGACGGCTATCATGATCTCGAAAGCGTGGTCGCGTTTGCCGACTGCGCCGACCGGCTCACGCTTGAGCCCGGCAGCGAGCTGAAGCTCACCACGACAGGGCCACTCGCGGCGGCCTGCGGCGATATGGCCGACAACCTCGTATTCAAGGCGGCCAAGCTCCTGGCCGAAGCCGTTCCGAACCTGAAGCTGGGCGCCTTTGCGCTCGACAAAGTGCTCCCGGTCGCGGCCGGAATCGGCGGCGGCTCGGCCGACGCGGCTGCGGCGCTGCGGTTGCTGGCGCGTCTCAACAATCTTTCGCTCGACGACCCGCGGCTGCAGAAGGTTGCGCTTGCGACCGGTGCCGACGTGCCGGTGTGTCTGTTCTCGCGCGCCTGCGACATGACCGGTGTCGGCGAACAGCTGCTGCCGCTCGCGTTGCCGAGCATGCCGTGCGTGATGGTCAATCCGCGCGTGCCGGTCGCGACCAAGGACGTGTTCCAGGCGCTGGGCCTGCGCAACGGCGAACTCCTGGTCGGCGCCACCTCCGTCCTCGACGCTCCGGCCTGGCCGGGCGAGGGCGCCTCCATTGCCGATTGGGTCGACACGCTCGAGACCGTCGCCAACGATCTCGAAGCCCCCGCGATGCGCATCGAGCCTGTCATCGGCGACGTGCTGGAAGCCTTGCGTGGCTCCGCCGGCGTCAAGCTTGCCCGCATGTCCGGCTCGGGTGCGACGTGCTTTGCGATCTATGGCGAATCTTCCGAAGCGCATGCCGCCGCCGAGACGATCCGCAGGGATCATTCCGGCTGGTGGGTGCACGCGGGGACGCTGAGCTAGGCCAGCCCGAGAAACTCCCGGATCTCACCTAACACCTCCTGCGGCTTGTCATGTTGCAGCCAGTGTCCGGCCCCGGCGATGGTCTCGACGCGCGCCTGCGGAAAGTAGCGCTCCAGGCCTGCGGCTCTCGCGCCAGCCAGAAAGCTTTCGCCGGCATTCAAGAGCAGCGTCGGACAGGTGATACGGGACCACAGCGCGATGTGATCGTCCGGCCAGAGCCGGTGCGGCGCAGAGGCGCGCTGGTAGGGATCGAACTTCCAGCTATAGGTGCCGTCGTCGTTCTGCCGCGCGCCGTGGGTGGCGAGATGCAGCGCGAGGTCGCGGGACAGCCGCTTGTTGTGAAGCACCATCTGCGCCGCCGCGTCTTCGAGGGTCGAATAACGGCGCGGTGCGCGGTCGTGCAGCTTGTCGAGTTGACCGACCCATTTGCCGATGCGCTCATGCACCGGCGGTTTTGGAGTATCCGGCAACATCGTGACACCGTCGAGCACGACGAGCTTCGAGACCTGTTCGGGGAATGACCCTGTAAAGATCAGGCTGACCATGCCGCCCATGGAATGGCCGATGAGAGTGACTTGAGGTGCCGCGACGACGCGGACGAGCTGGACGAGATCGTACACATACTCGGTCAGCGCATAGCTGCCGCCTTTGGTCCAGTCGGAATCGCCGTGACCGCGCAGGTCGGGTGCGAGCACGTGAAAATGCGGCTGCAGCGACCGGGCGATGACGTCCCAGCTCCGGCAGTGATCGCGGCCGCCATGAACCAGGATGGCGATCGGCGCGCCGTCGTTGCCCCAATCGGCATAATGCAGCCGCAGGCCGTGAGACTCGTAAGTGCGGCTTTGCGGGGCGAGCATGGTGGAGCTATCCATTCACGGGCCGCCGCGCCAGTGCGAGCGACAGGCCGAGCCCTGCAATGAAGACGCCGGAGCCCTGGGTGAGACGTCGCATCAGATGCGGCCTTCCGATCAACTGCGTGCGTGTCGCGGAGGCCATCAGCACCACCACGATGTCGACGAGCGTGTTCAGCGTCACCGAGATCGCACCCAACATGATGAATTGCAGTGTCGGGTTCGATCCCGCGGGGTCAAGGAACTGCGGAATGAAGGCGAGGAAGAAGGCGGCGGTCTTCGGGTTCAGCGCCTCGACCAGCACGCCGTCGCGAACGGCGCGCTTGTCGCCGACGGGCTCGCTGTCGAATGACAGCGTGCGGCCGGCGCTGCGAAAGGTCCTGATGCCGAGCCAGACCAGATAGAGTGCGCCGACAAACTTCACGGCGGCGAACAGCTCGGCGCTGGCAAGAATGACGGCGGAGATGCCGAGGCTGCCTGCGACCACATGAACCAGCCCGCCGAGCGCGGTGCCCACGGTCGATGCAAAACCGCTGGCGCGCCCTTCCGACAAGGTCCGTGCCGCGACGTAGAAAATACCGGGGCCGGGAACGGCGGCGATGAGACAAGCGGCGGCCAGGAACAGCCAGAAATTCGTGTTGATCATCCTGCTTTGGTAGCGATGCTTGCCGCGATTGCAAGGCCCCGTCGTCTACAAGGCTTGCGTTTAGCCCATCCGGCGGAAGATCACGCTGGCATTCACCCCGCCGAATCCGAACCCGTTCGAGATCGCGTGCTGCATCGGCATCGGGCGCGCCACACCGGCGACGATGTCGATGCCGTCAGCGGCGGGATCAGGGTTTTCGAGATTGAGCGTCGGCGGCGCGATCTGGTCGCGCAGGGCGAGCACGGTGAAGACCGCTTCCAGCCCACCCGCGGCGCCGAGCAGATGGCCGGTGGCCGATTTGGTCGCGCTCACGGCGATGCCGCGGTGACGACCGAACAGGGCGGCAATCGCGCCAAGCTCGCTCTCGTCGCCGGCCGGTGTCGACGTCGCATGCGCGTTCAGGTGCTGCAAATCCGCAGGCGCAAGCTTCGCCTGCCGGAGCGCGATCTCCATGGCGCGCCGCGCGCCGTCACCGTCAGGCGGACCCGATGTCATGTGATAGGCGTCCGCGGTCGTACCGTATCCGACAATCTCCGCGATCGGCGTCGCGCCACGCGCCAATGCATGCTCCAGCTCCTCGATCACCAGGATGCCGGCACCTTCGCCCATGACAAAACCGTCGCGGTCGCGATCGAACGGGCGCGAGGCGCGTGCGTCATTGAACCCGCTCGACAGTGCGCGGGCCGCAGCGAAGCCGCCGAGGCTGACGATGTCGATGCAGGCTTCCGCGCCGCCGCAGATCGCCACATCAGCCTCGCCCGCGCGGATCATGCGCGCGGCATCGCCGATCGCCTGAACGCCGGCGGCGCACGCCGTGACCGGTGTGCCCAGCGCTCCCTTGTAGCCGTATTTGATCGAGACGTGCCCCGCAGCGAGATTGGCGAGGAAAGAGGGGATCGTGAACGGCGACAGCCGGCGCGGGCCGCGCAGTTCGGTGATGCGCACCGCCTCCGCCATCGCCGGAAAACCGCCGACGCCGGAGGCGATGATCGTCGCGGTTCGTTCCTGTGCTGCCGCGTCCTGCGGTGTCCAGCCGGCCTGCGCCACAGCTTCTGCAGTGGCGAGCAGCGCGAACAGGATGAAGCGGTCCATCTTGCGCTGGTCTTTCGGCGCGGCGGCCTGCGCGGGATCGAAGCCGCCGTCCGCATCATCGGCCTTGTCGGGCACGAGGCCGGCAATGCGTGCCGGCAGCGCCTGCGACCATTCCGGCAGCGGGCGCAGCCCGCTTTGACCGGCCAGCAGCCGGCGCCACGACAGTTCGACACCGCAGCCAAGCGGCGACACCGCGCCCATTCCCGTCACGACGATACGACGCATGTCAGTCTCCAGCCGGCGCGACGGCCGGGTTCATGGCTTTGAGCGAGGTCAGCCGTTTGCGCATGAGACGGCTGGCGCGGGGACCGGCGATGATGACCGCATTGGTGAGCGTAATCGGCTGCATGTCGGCGGCATCGACCACCACCGGATTGAATGGACGACGATCGCGCCGGTTCGCGAGCAGGATCGCTTCGCCCTTCGGTGCGAGATGCTTGTTGCCCCAGGCGAGCAGGGTCGCGACCACGGGGAAGAAGTCCCGGGCCTTGTCCGTCAGCACATATTCATAGCGCGGCGGCCGTTCATTGTAGCGGCGGCGGACGAACATGCCGCTTTCGGTGAGATGGGCCAACCGCCGCGACAGGATGTTCGGCGCGATCCCGAGGCTTTGCGAAAATTCGTCGAACCTCGTTGCGCCCTGGAACGCATCCCGCAGGATCAAAATGCTCCACCATTCGCCGACCGTCTCCACGGCGCGGCCGACCGGACATTCCTGGATGGAAGGGGATTTGGGCTGCATGAGGCAAAGGTAGGAGAGTGGCTTGCAAAATGCAAGTTACTTGGCGAGCAGTGGCCGATGCGGGTGGAGGGAGCCAAGGCAGCTGCGAAGCTGGAGCTGTCGCTGCGCTCGCAATGACGGTGTTGATGAAGTGGTGAGGCTATCTCAACGATGTCGTCCCGGCGAAGGCCGGGACCCATAGCCACGACTGTTGTTGTGGTGGCACGATGGTGGCCACAGCGCGCTCAGACGACGCTGACCGGGGTAATGGATCCCGGCCTTCGCCGGGACGACACTGAGGGTGTGGCGACCAGCAAGCGCTAAGGATGCGGAGCCCTAATGCGACCGTGCCAGACAGAACGCCACGACCTGCTCCAGCGCGCTCTTCATTGGCGAGGATGGGAACAGCGCCAGCGCGTCCACCGCCATGGCGCCGTAGTGCTGGGCGCGGCTGCGCGTGTCTTCGAGCGCACGATGCTTGTTCATCAGCCCGATGGCGTGGTCGAGGTCGGTGTCGCCGATTTCGCCGCGCTCGAGCGCGCGGATCCAGAAGGCGCGCTCGGTGTCGTTGCCGCGGCGGAAGGCGAGCACGACGGGCAGCGTGATCTTGCCCTCGCGGAAATCGTCGCCGGTATTCTTGCCGAGCTTCGCGCTCTTGCCGCCATAGTCGAGCACGTCGTCGACGAGCTGGAAGGCGATGCCGAGATTCATGCCGACCGAGCGGCAGGCGGTCTGCTCCGCCTTCGGACGATTGGCGATCACGGGGCCGACCTCGCAGGCGGCCGCGAACAGCTCGGCGGTCTTGCCGCGGATCACGGCGAGATATTCGTCCTCGGTGGTCGCGGTGTTCTTGGCGGCGGCAAGCTGCATCACCTCGCCCTCGGCGATGGTGGCGGCGGCCGCGGAGAGAATGTCGAGCGCGCGGAGCGAGCCGACCTCGACCATCATGCGGAAGGCCTGGCCGAGCAGGAAGTCGCCGACCAGCACGCTTGCCTCATTGCCCCAGAGCATGCGCGCCGACAGCTTGCCGCGGCGCATCTCGCTTTCGTCGACGACGTCGTCATGGAGCAGGGTGGCGGTATGCATGAACTCGACGCTGGCGGCGAGCTTGATATGGCCGTCGCCGGTGTAGCCGGCGAGGTTGGCCATGGCCAGCGTCAGCATCGGCCGCAGGCGCTTGCCCCCGGAGGAGATCAAATGGTTGGCGACCTCCGGGATCATGGTCACGTCCGAACCGGTCCGCGACAGGATCGTGGCGTTGACGCGCTCCATGTCACCGGCGACAAGGGCAACCAGCTCTTCGATCGACGCGCCGGGAGTTTCGAAAGGTACGATGACGGCCACGCCGGTCTCCAATATTTGCCCCGGAAGGGCTATTCTGATGGAAAGACAATAGAAACTGGACGGGGATGCGGCAAGGGCCGTGGAACCATTGACATTTGGCGCTTAATCCCCGTCAGGCAGGAGGCTTGTGTTTTGCGAGAACTGGTTCGGACCAACGATATGGTCCTGGTGTCGGCGATCGGCGCGCTGCTCGACGGCGCCAACATCCATCATCTGGTGCTGGACCAGAACATGAGCATCATCGAGGGCTCGCTCGGCATTTTGCCGCGGCGGATCCTGGTCCACGAGGACGACGCCATCGAGGCCCGGCAGCTTCTGACCGAAGCCGGCCTCAGCCACGAACTGCGCGGCGATGAGTGAAGCACTGGCAGACCTCACCGAGGACGCCTTTCTCGGCGGGCAATTGCGGCTGAAGCAGAAGCGGTCCGGCCATCGCGCCGGGCACGATGCCATTCTGCTCGCGGCGGCGACGGAGGCGAGGGCGGGCGACCGTGTCGTCGATCTCGGTGCCGGCATCGGCACGGCCGGGCTTGCGTTGGCTCGGCGCGTTGCCGGGATCAGGCTCGGCCTGGTCGAGATCGATCCCGAGCTGGCGGAGCTTGCGCGCGCCAATGCGGCAGCGAATGCGATTGCCGCCGAGACGATCGTGCTCGACGTCACCGCGGACGCGCAGGCCTTCGCGGCCAGCGGGCTCGCGCCCGACAGCGTCGACGTGGTGCTGACGAACCCGCCCTTCAACGATCCCGCTCGCCATCGCGGCTCGGCCGACCAGGCGCGCCAGATCGCGCATGTGGCGACGGATGAGACGCTGAATGCCTGGGTGCATGCGGCGCGGCGCATCCTCCGCTCGAATGGCGCGCTGACATTGATTTGGCGCGCAGATGGGATCGCGGAGGTTTTGGCGGCGCTGTCTCGCGGCTTCGGCAGTCTTGTGATTCTGCCGGTTCACGGTGAAGCCGGGCGGCCCGCGATCCGCGTGCTGGTGCGCGCGGTCAAGGGCGGGAGGGCCCCGGCACGATTGTTGCCTGGCCTCATGCTCAACGAAGAGTCACGCGTGCCTAAAAAAGAGGTGATGGATATTCTGGAGGGAAGGGCGGTTCTACCCCTGGTGGAACCGTGCTGAGCTATTGCGGAAGCGATTCCGACTGGTGCTCTTGCGGAGTCGTCAGGCGGATCGCCATGAATAGCGCACCGATCAGCAGCATCAGCAGATAGATTTTCATGGTGTTCTCCGCTGGCCCATTGCAGCCTCTCAACGGGGTTTTTGCAAAACACGTTCCGGGCCCTTCCAATGACAGTCGCGTGATAAGAAATGGTTAATCAGAGGTAACGGCATGGCCGAACAATTGAACGATCGTGAGAGTTCCGGCCTGGCCGACAAGCTCATGCAATATCTGCCGGCGCGCTTCCGTCCCGGCACGGCCGTGGTGCCGGTGGTGCGGCTGTCCGGTGTGATCGGCGCGGTGACGCCGCTGCGTCCGGGTATGACGCTCGCGACCGTTTCGCGGGTGCTGGAGCGGGCGTTTTCGACGCGCAACGCCAAGGCGGTGGCGCTGGTGATCAATTCGCCCGGCGGCTCGCCGGTGCAGTCGCGCCAGATCTACCTGCGCATCAAGCAGCTCGCGGCGGAGAAGAAGCTGCCGGTGCTGGTGTTCGTCGAGGACGTCGCGGCCTCCGGCGGCTACATGATCGCCTGCGCCGGCGACGAGATCATCTGCGATCCGTCCTCGATCCTCGGTTCGATCGGCGTGGTCGGCGGCAGTTTTGGTTTCCAGGAGGCGATCAAGCGGCTCGGCATCGAGCGGCGCCTCTACACCGCCGGTGCGCACAAGGCGATGCTCGACCCGTTTCTCCCTGAAAACCCCGACGACGTCGCCAAGCTGAAGGCGCTCCAGCGCGAGATCCACCAGATCTTCATCGCGCTCGTGAAGGAGAGCCGCGGCGCGCGGTTGAAGGGCTCCGACGACACCCTGTTCACGGGCGAATACTGGGCCGGCGAGAGTTCGATCGCGCTGGGGCTCGCCGACAGCATCGGCGATCTCCGCTCAACTCTTCGTGCCCGCTATGGCGAGAAGGTTCTCACCCCCGTGATTGCCCAGCCGACCGGTCTGCTCTCCAGCCTTTTGGGCCGGAAATCGCCCGGCGCGGGGCAGCTTTCGGCCCTGGAATCGATAGCCGGCCTGCCGGACGACCTGATCTCGGCGGTCGAGACGCGCGCGATCTGGGCGAAATTCGGGTTCTAGACGGAGCCCCTCCGCGCCATTTGGTCCCAAGGAGACTTGAGGCTGAGCCAATTGCGGCGCGGCCCGGTCTGCGCAAGAATGCGCGTGGGGGCTGAGCATTGAACAAGGATCGACCGATGCCGCCGTTCGTCGCTTTCGCGGGCGTCTTGGGCGGGCTTGCCGTGGTCCGCTGGGCCTACAAGACCGCCGTCAGGATCAACCAGGAGCTGGAGGAGATGCGCCTCTCACGCGTCGCCGAGGCCGCCCATAGGGGGGCCGTCCAGACGCTGAAGCAGGATCCCGTGACCGGAGCCTATCGGCCGGGCTAGCTGGCGTCTTTCCATACGCCGTCATTCCGGGGCGATGCGAAGCATCGAACTAGGGTGCGCAGTTGCGCACCTGAGAAGCTCGAGATTCCGGGTTCGCCCTTCGGGCGCCCCGGAATGACAGCCCATTTCAACCCCCTTTGCCTTGATTCCCACCCCTGCCGTCGATACGGTCCCGCGCGATTCAACCCCCCGCGAGAGCCCGATCTGACGATGGACGCCTCCTTGCCCGCCCATATGCGCCCGGAACGCTCGTTCCAGGGTTTTATCCTCGCGCTCCAGCGGTTCTGGGCCGAGCAGGGCTGCGTGATCCTGCAACCCTACGACATGGAAATGGGTGCGGGTACCTTCCATCCGGCGACCACGCTGCGCGCACTCGGGCCCAAGCCCTGGAATGCGGCCTATGTGCAGCCCTCGCGGCGTCCCAAGGACGGCCGCTACGGCGAGAATCCGAACCGGATGCAGCACTACTACCAGTTCCAAGTGATCATGAAACCGTCGCCGCCGAACCTTCAGGAGCTGTACCTGAAGTCGCTCGCCGCGATCGGCATCGATTCCGCCATGCACGACATTCGCTTCGTCGAGGACGATTGGGAGAGCCCGACGCTGGGCGCCTGGGGCCTCGGCTGGGAGTGCTGGTGCGACGGCATGGAAGTCAGCCAGTTCACCTATTTCCAGCAGGTCGCGGGTGTCGAATGCGCGCCGGTCGCGGGCGAGCTTACCTACGGGCTCGAGCGGCTCGCGATGTACGTGCAGGGCGTCGATCGCGTCTACGACCTGAACTTCAACGGCCGCGAAGGTGACGCCAAGGTCACCTATGGCGATGTCTTCCTGCAGGCCGAGCGGGAATATTCGAAGCACAATTTCGAAGTGGCCGACACCGCGATGCTGTTCGAGCAGTTCAAGATGGCGGAATCTGCCTGCCGGAAATATCTCGAGGCAGGTTGGCAAAAAAATTCGGAGTCCGGCAAGCGCGAGGCCCATCTGATGTCGCTGCCGGCCTATGACCAATGCATCAAGGCAAGCCATGTGTTCAACCTGCTCGACGCGCGCGGCGTGATCTCGGTGACCGAGCGGCAGAGCTACATTCTTCGCGTGCGCGAATTGGCAAAGGCTTGCGGCGAGGCCTGGATACACACCGAAGCCGGTGGAGCGGCCTGATGCCTGATTTGTTGCTTGAACTGTTCTCCGAAGAAATCCCCGCGCGCATGCAGGCGAAGGCGGCGGAGGACCTGCGCCGCATGGTCACCGACAAGCTCGTCGCCGAAGGCCTCGTCTACGAGGGCGCGAAGGCGTTCGCGACGCCGCGCCGCCTCGCGCTCACCGTGCACGGCATCCCTGCGCGCCAGCCTGACCTGAAGACCGAACGCCGTGGACCGAAGATCGGCGCGGCCGATGCTGCCGTGCAGGGGTTTCTGAAAGCGACGGGTTTGACGTCGCTGGACGAGGCCAAGATCCAGCGCGACCCGAAGGGCGACTTCTACATCGCGCTGATCGAGAAGCCCGGCCGCGACGCGATCGACGTGCTCGCGGAAATCCTTCCCGTGATCATCCGCACTTTCCCCTGGCCGAAATCGATGCGCTGGGGCGCGCGCTCCGGTAAACCGGGCTCGCTGAGCTGGGTGCGTCCGCTGCACGCGATTACCGCGACGTTCGGACCCGAGACCGAAGAGCCCGATGTCGTCAAATTCTCGGTGGATGGCATCGAGGCCGGCCAGACCACTTACGGTCACCGCTTCATGGCTCCTAGCGCGATTTCCGTGCGCCGCTTCGAGGACTACGAAGCGAAGCTGAAGGCTGCCAAGGTCATCCTCGATCCGCAGGCGCGCAAGGACATCATCTTCGCCGACGCCAAGGAGCTGACCTTCGCGCAAGGGTTCGAGCTGGTCGAGGACCAGGTGCTGCTCGACGAGGTTTCGGGCCTCGTCGAATGGCCTGTCGTCATGATGGGATCGTTCGAGCCGGAATATCTGGCGATCCCGGACGAGGTGATCCGCGCCACGATCCGCAACAACCAGAAGTGCTTCGTCGTCAGGGATTCCAAGACGGGCAAGCTGACCAACAAGTTCGTCCTCACCGCCAACATCGAGGCGCCCGACGGCGGCAAGACCATCGTCGCCGGCAACGAGCGCGTGATCCGTCCGCGCTTGTCGGATGCGAAGTTCTTCTACGAGACGGATTTGAAGACGAAGCTCGAGGATCGTCTGCCGAAGTTCGAGCAGATCGTGTTTCACGAGAAGCTCGGCACTCAGGCTGAACGCATCAAGCGGATCGAACGCCTCGCCGCCGAGATCGCGCCGCTTGTCGGTGCCGATGTCGCGAAGGCGACGCGTGCCGCGCATCTGGCCAAGGCCGATCTGCTGACCGAAGTCGTCGGCGAATTCCCCGAGGTGCAGGGCCTAATGGGCAAATACTATGCGCTGGCCCAGGGCGAGGATGCGTCCGTCGCCGCGGCTTGCGAGGAGCACTACAAGCCCCAAGGTCCTGCCGATCGCGTGCCGACCGATCCGGTCAGCGTCGCGGTGGCGCTCGCGGACAAGCTCGACACGCTGGTTGGCTTCTGGGCGATCGACGAAAAGCCGACGGGCAGCAAGGACCCCTATGCGTTGCGTCGCGCGGCGCTAGGTGTGATCAGGCTGATCGCTGAGAACGCACTGCGTCTGTCCATCATGAAGATGGCGGCGTCCGCACTCGCCGGCTTGTCCTTGAAGCCTGCCGATGCGCAGAAGCTTCCGAGCGACCTGCTTGCTTTCTTCGCAGACCGGCTGAAGGTTCAACTCCGCGAGCAGGGCGCGCGGCACGATCTGGTCGATGCCGTGTTCGCGCTCGGCGGCCAGGACGATCTCTTGATGATCGTTCGCCGCGTCGAGGCGCTCGGCAAGTTTCTCGAGACCGACGACGGCAAGAACCTGCTCGCCGGTATCAAGCGCGCCAGCAATATCCTCGGCATCGAGGAGAAGAAGGATAAGCGCACGTTCGACGGCGCGCCCGATGCTGCACTCTACGGCCTCGGCGAGGAGAAGGCGCTGGCCAAGGCGATCGGCGAAGTGAAGGCGGAAGCCAGCGCTGCTGTCGCGAAGGAAGACTTCGCTGCCGCGATGAGTGCGATGGCCAAGCTACGCCCGCCGGTCGATGCGTTCTTCGAGAAAGTTCGCGTCAACGACGAGGATGCGAAGGTGCGCGAAAACCGCCTGAAGCTGCTCAACGAGATCCGCAGCGCCACGCGTGCGGTGGCGGATTTCTCGAAGATCCAGGATTGACCTCGTGCCCCGGACGCGGCGCAGCGCTTCTTAGCGGTGCGCTGCAGAGCGGGGCCCATGCCGCCGCAAAAGATTCTGGGTCCCGGCTCTGCGCCGCAACGCTACGCGCTGCGTCGCGTCCGGGACACGAGAGCACGCACACACGAAGCACAAAAAGCCCCGCCCGGCGGGGGGAGGACCGGGCGGGGCCTGATGTCCGACTCTACTGCTCGCGTCAGCCTGATTGATGTGACGCGCCGGACACCTAGTCGATCCCTGAAGACGCTAGTCCATCACCTCGACGATGCGCCGCGAGCGCGGCTCGACCAGCACGGTCTCGCCGTTCACGACGGTGTAGCGATAGGTGGTGGCGCCGAAACGTTGCGGCACGTCATAATAGGTCACGCCGCTTTCAGGTAAGGTGGCACCGACCACCACGCGATCCGGGATGCGGAAAGCCGGCACACGTTGTTCGACGACATAGTCGCGGAACGCCGGCCGCTGCTCGACCGCAATGGTCGGACCGCTGTCGACGACGACGGGTGCGCGTCCCACTGTGACGCTGCTTTGCGCCTGCGCCGCAAGGGGCGAGCCGATCGCGGCCGCGAGCGCTGCAAGAGCAAGAATCCTGTTCCGCATGGGCAACTCCTTCGAGAAGGTTTTCGGGAAGCGCCAATGGCGCGACCGGTTGCCAATGCATGCGTCTTCGCGATGTTCCGGAAAACGGCCGCCGCATTCGCGGCATTTTCGGGCAGTTTTCGCGAAGCCGGGAACTCGCGCCCGCCCAGTGCGTCTCTACCCGCGGAACCTAGTCCGCTATGATCCCGCCGCGATTCGCCCCCACCCCACGGAAAGAAAGTTCATGCACATCACCGTCGCCCATATCTCGCCGATCCTGTCGCTGCTTGCGGGTGTGCTCATCCTGATCATGCCGCGCCTGCTGAACCTGATCGTCGCGATTTTTCTCATCATAAATGGTGCGATCGGGCTCGGATTGTTGAAGTGGCTCCATCTCTAGGCCTTCATTCTACGGAACTCTTCGACTTGCGCGGACCTGCCCAAAGTGGTGTAAGGCCCGCGATTACCCATTCCTCTCGCAGGTTGTGTGCAAGCTATGGCCAAAGCCGCCTCGAAAACTTCAGCGAAAATGCCAGCGAAATCAAAGTCCTCTGCCAAGGCGAAAGCCGCGCCGGCGGCCCGCAAGGCACTTGCCAAGCGCGCCCCGAAGCCCGTGGCCAAGGCTGCTGCCAAGCCGGCTGTGAAGCCTGCGGCCAAGGCCGTTTCCAAGGCTGTTGCGAAGGCGCCGAAGAAGCCGGTTGCGCCGAAGGTCGCCGCGAAGTCGGTACCGAGCAAGGCTGCTTCAATCAAGGCGGCGCCTGTTGCGGCCAAGGCCGGCAAGTGGGTGTTCACGTTCGGGGACGGCAAGGCCGAGGGCAAAGCGGAGATGCGCGACCTGCTCGGCGGCAAGGGCGCCAACCTCGCCGAGATGGCCAATCTCGGCCTGCCGGTGCCTCCGGGCTTCACCATCCCGACCTCGGTCTGCACCTATTTCTACGCGCACGACAAATCCTACCCCAAGGAATTGAAGTCGCAGGTTGAGAAGGCGCTCGATCATGTTGGCAAGTTGACCGGCAAGATCTTCGGCGATTCCAGGAACCCGCTGCTCGTTTCCGTGCGCTCCGGCGGCCGCGCCTCGATGCCGGGCATGATGGACACCGTGCTCAATCTCGGCCTCAACGACGAGACCGTGGAAGCGCTGTCGGAACTGTCGGGCGATCGCCGCTTCGCCTATGACAGCTATCGCCGCTTCATCACCATGTATTCGGACGTGGTGCTCGGCTTCGAGCATCATCATTTCGAGGAAATCCTCGACACCTTCAAGGACAGCCAGGGCTACACGCTCGACACCGATCTCACCGCCGACGACTGGGTCGATCTGGTCGGCAAGTACAAGGACGCGGTCGCGCGCGAAACCGGCAAGGATTTTCCGCAGGATCCGCACGACCAGCTCTGGGGCGCGATTGGCGCGGTGTTTTCATCCTGGATGAACGCGCGCGCGGTGACCTACCGCAGGCTGCACGACATTCCGGAATCCTGGGGCACCGCGGTCAACGTGCAGGCCATGGTGTTCGGCAACATGGGCGAGACCTCGGCGACCGGCGTTGCCTTCACGCGCAATCCCTCGACCGGCGAGAGCAAGCTCTACGGCGAGTTCCTGATCAACGCGCAAGGCGAGGACGTGGTGGCGGGCATCCGCACGCCGCAGGACATCACCGAGGAAGCGCGCAAGGACTCGGGCTCCGACAAGGCGTCGATGGAATCGGCGATGCCGGAAGCCTTCAACGAGCTGACCCGGATCTACACGCTGCTCGAGAAGCACTACCGCGACATGCAGGACATGGAGTTCACGGTCGAGCAGGGCAAGCTCTGGATGCTGCAGACCCGCGGCGGCAAGCGCACCGCGAAAGCGGCGCTGCGCATCGCGGTCGAGCTCGCCAATGAAGGCCTGATCACCAAGAAGGAAGCGGTGACGCGGATCGACCCCGCCTCGCTCGATCAGCTGCTGCATCCGACCATCGACCCCAATGCCAAGCGCGACGTGATCGCGACCGGCCTGCCGGCCTCGCCGGGTGCGGCCTCCGGCGAGATCGTGTTCTCCTCGGACGAGGCGGCCAAGCTTCAGGCCGACGGTCGCAAGGTGATTCTGGTCCGGATCGAGACCAGCCCCGAGGACATCCACGGCATGCACGCCGCCGAAGGCATCTTGACCACCCGTGGCGGCATGACCTCGCATGCTGCGGTGGTCGCGCGCGGCATGGGCAAGCCCTGCGTCTCCGGCTGCGGCACCATCCGCGTCGATTACGGCCGCGGCACCATGAGCATCGGCTCGCGCACCTTCAAGACCGGCGACGTGATCACCATCGACGGCTCGCTCGGTCAGGTGCTCGCCGGCCGCATGCCGATGATCGAGCCCGAGCTGTCCGGCGAGTTCGGCACGCTAATGAAATGGGCCGACCAGGTCCGTAAGATCGGCGTGCGCGTCAACGCGGACACGCCGGAAGACGCGCACACCGCGATCAAGTTCGGCGCGGAAGGCATCGGCCTGTGCCGTACCGAGCACATGTTCTTCGAGGAGACGCGCATCCGCACGGTGCGCGAGATGATCCTCTCCGAGGACGAGCAGTCGCGCCGCGCTGCGCTGGCAAAGCTGCTGCCGATGCAGCGCGCCGACTTCGTCGAGCTGTTCGAGATCATGAAGGGTCTGCCCGTCACGATCCGCTTGCTTGATCCGCCGTTGCACGAGTTCCTGCCGCACACCCATGCCGAGGTCGAGGAAGTGGCGCGCGCCATGAACACCGACCCGCGGCGCCTGGCCGACCGCGCGCGCGAGCTGTCGGAGTTCAACCCGATGCTCGGCTTCCGCGGCTGCCGTATCGCGATCGCCTATCCCGAGATCGCCGAGATGCAGGCGCGCGCGATCTTCGAAGCGGCAGTCGAGGCCGAGAAGCGCACCGGCAAGGCCGTCGGCCTCGAGGTGATGGTGCCGCTGATCGCCACCAAGATGGAGCTCGACCTCGTCAAGGCGCGCATCGATTCCACCGCGAAGGCGGTGATGCGCGACACCAACACCAAGCTGACCTACCAGGTCGGCACCATGATCGAGCTGCCGCGCGCCTGCCTGCTCGCGGCCGAGATCGCGGAGAGCGCCGAGTTCTTCTCGTTCGGTACCAACGACCTCACGCAGACGACCTACGGCATCAGCCGTGACGATGCCGCGAGCTTCCTCGGCACCTACGTGTCCAAGGGCATCCTGCCGATCGATCCCTTCGTCGCGCTCGACCAGGAAGGCGTCGGCGAGCTCGTCAAGATCGGCGTCGCACGCGGCCGCAAGACGCGCGCCTCGCTCAAGGTCGGCATCTGCGGCGAGCACGGCGGCGATCCCGCCTCCGTCGCCTTCTGTCACGCGATCGGCCTCGACTACGTCTCCTGCTCGCCCTACCGCGTCCCGATCGCCCGCCTCGCCGCCGCGCAAGCCGCGCTCGGCAAGGCGGTTGCGAGCCAGGCATAAGCGACGAGTTGAAATGTTGAGAACGAAAGAGGCGGGGGCTAAACCCCGCCTCTTTTGTTTGGAGCGATGCTCTCGCCACGCCGCCATTGCGATCACCGCACACTCGCTGTCATCGCCCGGCTTGACCGGGCGATCCAGTACGCCGAGACGTTAGTGCTTGAACGCAGAAGCCGCGGCGTACTGGATGCCCCGCCTTCGCGGGGCATGACAGCTACTGTTGATGTGGCGATGGGACCGAACCTATCGCGTCCCGTAATGACACGTGCGAGCAAGAGTTCCTTCACCATTCGCGTTGACCAATTGTTTACCGCGCAGCGTGAGGGCGCGTTTACCAATGCGCATCGTCGCCCCGTGAAAACACCTGCGATTGCTTGCGTGTGCCGCATGCGCAACGCCGATTAACGCCCCGGCAACCTAAATTAGATACTCACGATAAAGATCGAATTGCACGGATGTACTGCGGCTCGATTTTTCTAGCGTAAGCGTAGCGTGAGCGTATCGATGTTTTTGTTGCGTACCCATCCGAAGGGCGCGCGGTTCGCGTCCTTCGGCATCGGTCTCTGCATCTTCGCATTGATGCCGAGAGAGACCGGCTATCAGGACATTGCCTCGCTGCTGGCGCGCCAACCCGGCGTCGCGGAGCGTTGGCAGAAGCAGGTATTCTCTGCTGCGTCCTCCATACAGCTGGCCACTTACAGTTTTTCCCGGCCGATCGGCACTTCGGCTCCGCAGAGCGCGATGGTTCGTCTCGCGAGCCTCGACGGCCGCGACGTCACCGGCGCGATCAGCCGCAATCCGGCGCTGCAGGCGCCGCCGCGCTACCAGGCCGCCGATTTTCCCAAGGTCGATCGCTCGATGAAGGGTGACCGCCTCGCAACGGTCACACCGACGCAGGCTCCCGAAGCGGGCGCGCCGACGGCAGCGCCGACGCAGGAAGATCCCGCGACGTCGAACAGCTCGGTGTTCGGCGCCAAGACCGTCGCGCTGCCACAGGCGATGTCGCCGGAGTCCGCGGCCGCGCTCGATCCCGAACTCGCGGAGGCGCTGCGCGCGCCGCCGCTGCCGCAATACACCAATGCGCCACAGGCCAGCGACGCCGCGCGCTCGATCGCGCTCCAGCCGCTCGAAGCGCTGAAGCAGGCCACCATTCCGGCTGCACCGCCGCGCGATCCGTTCCGCGTCAAGACCTCGAACCTATTCTTCGGCAGTTCCTCGCTCGGCGGCAATGTCGAGAGCATCGAGAGCTGGCAACCGGGTGCGGAGCCGCTGATCGTGATGCCCGACCCCGACATGAAGGTGACGGCCTCGCTGTCGCCGCCGTCGGAGGATATTGCGAAGGATATCGAAAGCGGCGAGAGCGTCGCGCCGAAGGGTGAGGTCAACGTCGACAACCAGCGCGCCAGATCGCCGGCGGAACGGCTCGCGCTCGACGACAAGTCGCGCGCGAAGTCCGAAAAATGCCTCGCGGAGGCCGTCTATTTCGAGTCCCGCGGCGAAGCCGTGCGCGGTCAGATGGCGGTTGCGCAGGTGGTGATGAACCGCGTGTTCTCCGGCAAATATCCGGACACGGTGTGCGGCGCCGTCTATCAGAACAAGCACCGGCATTTCGCCTGCCAGTTCACCTTTGCCTGCGACAACAATGCCGACGTGATCCGCGAGCCCGAGATGTGGGAGCGTGCGAAAAAGATCTCGAAGGCCATGCTCGACGGCCAGATCTGGCTGCCCGAGGTCGGCAAGTCCACGCACTACCACGCCTACTGGGTGCGCCCGTCCTGGGTCGCCGAGATGAAGAAGATGTACAAGACCGGCGTCCACACCTTCTATCGCCCACGCGCCTGGGGCGACGGCAGCGAGGAACCGAGCTGGGGCACGCCGGCGCAGACCGCCGCGCTCTCCGCCGAACTCACCCAGGAAGCCAAGAGCTCCGCCGAGATGGGCACGATCGAGCGAAGGTAGCGCCTCACATCTCGATATCCAGCGCGCAGTCGAAATTCGGTGCCGAATGCGTCAGCGCGCCGGCTGAAGCGTAGTCGACGCCGGTCGCCGCGATGGCTGCGATCGAGCCCAGGGTGACGCCGCCGGATGCCTCCAGCTTGAGGCGTCCCTCGTTGATCCCAACGGCCTCGCGCAGCGTCGCAATGTCCATGTTGTCGAGCAGCACGGCGTCGGCAAGGCCGGTGTCGAGCACCTCGCGCAACTGCGTCAGCGTGTCGACCTCGATCTCGATCTTGACGAGATGGCCGGCATGGGCGCGGGCGCGCTCCAGCACGGGGCGGATACCGCCGGCGACCGCGACGTGGTTGTCCTTGATCAGGATCGCGTCGTCGAGCCCGAAGCGGTGATTGAAGCCCCCGCCGCAACGTACCGCGTATTTCTCCAACGCCCGTAATCCCGGCGTGGTTTTTCGCGTGCAGCAGATCCGCATCCGGGTGCCCTCGGTGCGCGCAACATAGTCCGCCGTGAGCGTCGCAACGCCTGACAGGCGGCCGACGAAATTCAGCGCGGTCCGCTCCGCCGTGAGGACGGCGCGTGCCGGCCCCGAGATCGTCAGCACCTGCTGCCCGCGGGCGACGCGCGCGGCGTCGCGAACATGTGCGCGTACCTCGATGTCGGGCGAAAGCCTTTGCAGGGTGGCGAGCGCCAGCGGCAAGCCGGCGATCACGCCGGATTGCCGTGCGACCAGGATCGCTTGCGCCTTCGTTGCCTCGGGGATCGTCGCAAGCGAGGTGATGTCGCCGGCGCGGCCGAGATCCTCATCGAGCGCGCGGTGCACAGCCTCGTCGATCGCGAGCGGGGAGAGGAAGGCGTCGGGGTAGAGCAGAGAGGTTGGGGTGATCATGGCGGACTCCGTCAAGCGATCATGGGTTGCGCGATGCGTGGTGTCGGGCGTTCGGTTAGGCCATCTGCGATCTCGCGCACTGCTGCGAGCGTCGTCATCGTGCGTTGCGCGAGCGCGGGAACGTCCGCGGAATGGTCGGAGCGGAAATGCGCGCCGCGGCTCTCGCGCCGGTTCCAGGCCGACGCCGCCACGAGCAGGGCTGCCGTTGCCATGTTGCAGACCGTGATGCTCGCGGCCTCGCATTCGAGCGCGGCGAAGCTGCGGACCGCCTCCGCAAGCCCCTCACCATTGCGGATCACGCCGACATGCGCGCTCATCAGCGTCCGCAGCCGGTTCACGTCCGCAGCATCCGGCGCGTCGCCCCGCGGCGTCGGCACGTCCGCAAGGCGCGCGGGCGAGGGAATGGTGCGGCCGGCGATGTCGTCGGCGATGCGTGCGGCGTAGACCACGGCCTCCAGCAGCGAATTCGACGCAAGCCGGTTCGCGCCATGCGCGCCGGTGGACGACACTTCGCCGCCGGCCCAGAGCCCGTCGATCGAGCTGCGGCCGCGATCGTCCACCGCGATGCCGCCCATGTGATAGTGCGCCGCCGGTGCGATCGGGATGGCCTGCGTGGCGGGGTCGATGCCGGCGGCGATGCAGCTTGCATGAACGGTCGGGAACCTGTCGGCAAAACGTGCGCCCAGCGCCTGCCGCGCATCGAGGAAGGCGCCGCGCCCGGCCGAGATCTCCGCGAACACGCCGCGGGCCACGATGTCGCGCGGTGCGAGCTCGGCGAGCGGATGGCGCGCCGCCATGAAACGCTCGCCACGGCCGTTGATCAGCGTCGCGCCTTCGCCGCGCAGGGCTTCCGTGGCGAGCGGCGCGGGATCGCGGCCGACCATGATGGCGGTCGGGTGAAATTGCACGAATTCGGGATCTGCAATGACCGCGCCGGCGCGTGCGGCGATCGCAAGGCCGGATCCGCTGGCCTCGCGCGGATTGGTGGTGACGGCATAGAGATGGCCGATGCCGCCGGTGGCGAGCACCACCGTCCGCGCAGCGAGGAGGACCGGCCGTGCGGCGTAATTGCGGACTTCGCGCAGTTGAAGGCCGATGACAGCGCCGTCCTCGGTCAACAGCGCTTCGGCGACAAAGCCTTCGATCAGCCGGATCGATGGTGTGCGCCGCACGGCCTCGCTCAGGGCTGCGATGATGGCGGCGCCCGCGCCGTCGCCGCGCACATGGACGATACGCCGCGCCGAATGTGCGGCCTCGCGCCCGACGGCGAGCCTGCCTTCGAGATCGCGGTCGAACGGCACGCCATAGGCGAGAAGATCGTGAATCCGCGGCGCGGCCTCGCGCGCGATTTCCAATGCGACAGCTTCGTCGACGATGCCGCCGCCAACGGCGATCGTATCCGCGGCGTGCGCTTCCGGCGTATCGCCTTCAGCTATTGCGGCGGCGATGCCGCCTTGCGCCCATGCGGATGACGCGTCCTGTCCGAGCGGCGCGGCCGAGATCAATGTCACCGGCCGCGGCGCGAGCTTCAATGCGCAAAAGAGTCCGGCGAGACCGCCGCCGACGATGACGACATCGTCGGCGCTGCGGGCGAGGGGGTGGATGGTGTTTGTTGTCATAGCTTTCTCCAAGCTCTCAGCTGTCGTCCCGGCCTAGTGCGCAATTGCGCACGGGGGGCCGGGACCCATACTCCGCAGCAGCTGTTGTTTGGCTCAGCTGCCTGACGCTGTTCTTTGCAACCGGCGGCGTTCGGTGGTTATGGGCCCCGGCCCCCGTGCGCAATTGCGCACTAGGCCGGGACGACCGCTGTGTGTGTTGCTAGTTCTTCAGATTGATCATCCGCTCGACCGAGCGCCTTGCGCGGTCCGCAAGCGTGGGATCGATCGTGACCTCGTCGCGAAGCGTCAGCAGGCTCTCCAGAATGTTGGCGAGCGTGATGCGCTTCATGTGCGGGCAGATGTTGCAGGGACGCAGCATCTCCACATCGGGCAGCTCGGCGCGCACATTGTCGGCCATCGAGCATTCCGTGATCATCACCAGCCGCCGCGGCCGCCGCTCGCGCACCCAGTTGATCATGTGCGCGGTCGAGCCCGTGAAGTCGGCCTCGGCCAGCACGTCCGGCGGGCATTCGGGATGGGCGATGATCTGAACGGAGGGATCGGCCTCGCGGTAGCTGCGCAGCTCGGCGCCGGTGAAACGCTCGTGCACCTCGCAGGCGCCCTTCCAGGCAATGATCTTCACGTCGGTCTTCGAGGCCACGTAAGTGGCGAGATAGCGGTCGGGCAGGAAGATCACGCTGGGCGCGCCGAGGCTCTCGACCACCTGAACCGCGTTCGACGAGGTGCAGCAGATATCGACCTCGGCCTTCACCTCCGCGGAGGTGTTGACATAGGCAACGACAGGCACGCCGGGAAATTTTTCGCGGAGCAGGCGGACGTCGGCGCCAGTGATGCTGGCGGCGAGCGAGCAGCCCGCGCGCGTATCAGGGATCAGCACCGTCTTGTCCGGATTGAGCAGTTTCGACGTCTCCGCCATGAAGTGCACGCCGCACTGGACGATGATGCCGGCCTTCACCCTGGTGGCTTCGACCGCGAGCTGGAGCGAATCACCGCCGATGTCGGCGACGCAGTGGAAGATCTCCGGCGCCTGGTAATTATGCGCGAGAATCACCGCGCCGCGCGCCTGCTTCAGTTCGTTGATCGCCTTGATCGTCGGGGCCATCAGCGGCCATTCGATCGGCGGGATCACCTGTTTCACGCGCTCGTAAAGCGGTGCGGTGGCTCGCTCGACCTCCGGCGTCCATTCCAGTGAAGGCATCGGCAGCGGAGGTCCGGTTCGCGCCTGCCCCGGCCGTGCCGGCGCGATGACGTGGCCCTGCGGCCGGTTGGCAAAGTCGTCGGGGCCGTAAATTCCAGTTAGCGGCATCGAAGCCTCCCGAGTATGTCCGTTGTACTCAATATGAGTATATTTGTGGCCTGAGAAATCCGGCCGAGGGGGCCGGTGGACCGTCGATATGCTCAACTTGAGTAAATCGAAGATAACACGGCGCGCGGCGGGCCGCCAGATCTTGCCGCACACATTTCCGTCAAGTCCGGCGCCCGGCGCGTCGGCTAAGGTCGCGAGGAAATGCAATGCTCCCGCGCCAGCTCTTCGCGGAATGCAATCGTTTTTGACTTGGGGTTTTCATGCAGATGCATTAAACGAGCTGACTCGCGGCTGCCATTTGCGAATCCGCGACGACGCACGAGGAACAGCATGTCGACACAGATGGGCGAGCTCGGTTCGGTCTCCCGTTCCTCCTCCTGGCGTACGCCGGCGATCATCATTCTCTGCGGCTGCGCGATCGGGATGCTCGGCTTCGGCCCGCGCTCGGCGCTCGGTTTCTTCGTACAGCCGATGAGCCATGAATATGCCTGGGGCCGCGACGTGTTCGGCCTCGCGATCGCGTTTCAGAATTTGCTGTGGGGACTGGGCCAGCCCGTCGCCGGCGCGGTCGCCGATCGCTTCGGCCTGTTCCGGGTAATGTGCGTCGGCGCTCTGCTCTATGCCGGCGGCTTGCTCCTGATGCGCTATTCCTCGACGCCGCTGTCGCTCAACATCGGCGCTGGCGTCATGGTTGGCTTCGGTCTCGCCGGCTGCTCGTTCAATCTGGTGCTCTCGGCATTTACCAAGCTCTTGCCGGCCGAGAAGCGCGGCCTTGCGCTTGGCGCCGGCACTGCGGCGGGATCGTTCGGGCAGTTCCTGTTCGCGCCGATCGGTGTGGCCCTGATCGACAATTTCGGCTGGCAGCAGGCGCTCACCGTGTTCGGCTTCCTGATGCTGCTGATCATCCCGCTGGCGCTGGCGCTCTCGACGCCGCCGGTCGCAAGCACGGCAAACGCGGCGCCCGCGGACCAGCAGACTTTCACCAAAGCGCTCGCGGAAGCCTTCGGCCATCGCTCCTACGTGCTGCTTGTGCTCGGCTTCTTCACCTGCGGCTTCCAGCTTGCCTTCATCACGGTGCATCTGCCGGCCTTCCTGGTCGATAACGGCATCTCCACGCAAGTCGGCGGCTGGGTGATCGCCGCGATCGGCCTGTTCAACATCATGGGATCGCTCAGCGTCGGCTATCTCCAGAACTCACTTCCCAAGCGCTACATCCTCTCGAGCATCTATTTCACCCGCGCGCTTGCGACGTTTGCCTTCATCTCGTTCCCGATCACGCCATTCTCGGCGATTGCGTTCGGCGCGGTCTCCGGCCTGACCTGGCTGTCGACCGTGCCGCCGACCTCGGCGCTGGTCGCGATCATGTTCGGCACGCGCTGGTTCGCCACCCTCTATGGCTTCGCCTTCGTCAGCCATCAGGTCGGCGGCTTCCTCGGCGTCTGGCTCGGCGGCATTGTGTTCGAGCGGTTCGGTTCCTACACGCCGATCTGGTGGCTCTCGATCCTGTTCGGCGTGCTCTCGGCGCTGATCAATCTTCCGATCGTGGAAAAACCGGTCCAGCGGGCGGTTGCGCAGCCTGCCTGATCGGCTAAACATCCCCTGAAACAAGTCAGGGAGTTTTGCTGTGGCGACGTTCAAGGCGATCCGGATCGACAAGGCGGACAAGGGCACCACCGCGCAGCTCACGCAGTTCGACGAAGCCGAGCTGATGGAGGGCGACGTCACCGTCCGCGTGGAATGGTCGACATTGAACTACAAGGACGGCCTTGCGCTCACCGGCAAGGCGCCGGTGGTGCGCCGCTTTCCGATGATTGCCGGCATCGATTTCGCCGGCACCGTCGAGCAGTCCTCGCATCCGCAATGGAAGGCGGGCGATAAAGTCGTCTGCACCGGCTGGGGCATGGGGGAGACCCATCTCGGCGCCTATGCCGAGAAGGCGCGGGTGAAAGGCGACTGGCTGGTCGCTCTTCCGCAGGGCCTGTCGGCGCGCGACGCCATGGCGATCGGCACCGCCGGCTTCACCGCGATGCTGTCCGTGCTGGCGCTGGAGAAGCACGGAGTGTCGCCGAACAGCGGTCCGGTCGTGGTGACAGGCGCGGCGGGCGGCGTCGGCTCGGTTGCGACCGCCGTGCTCTCGAAGCTCGGCTATCACGTCATCGCCTCCACGGGACGTGCGTCCGAAGCGGACTATCTGAAAGAGATCGGCGCGACTGAGGTGATCGACCGCAACGAATTGTCAGCGGCCGCCAAGCCCATCGCCAAGGAGCGCTGGGCGGGTGGCGTCGACAGCGTCGGCTCGACCACGCTCGCAAATCTCCTGTCGATGACAAAGTATGGCGGCGCGATCGCGGCCTGCGGCTTGGCGGCCGGCATGGACCTGCCGTCTTCCGTCGCGCCCTTCATTTTGCGCGGGGTGTGCCTTCTCGGCATCGATTCCGTGATGTGCCCGATCGAGCCGCGGAAAGCCGCCTGGCAGCGCCTGGCGTCCGATCTGGATCGGACAAAACTAGCTGAAATTACTCACGAAATTCCGCTTTCCGAAGTTCCGGAGTGGGGCGCGAAAATCCTGGCCGGCCAGGTCCGCGGTCGCACCGTGGTAAAAATTCTCTAACGGCGTTCAGACTTTACCAACCATGCTGCTCCAATGTCGCCATGGTTAGTATGGTAAGCAGCGGGTAAAGAGATAAGGCATAGCCCGCTGCGGGGTTGGTTCGGAGTTGAGCATGCTTGCGCGTATTGTGTTGGGGGCGGTCACGGCGGTAGCGACGTTTGCGCCGGCCATTGCTGGAAGCATGAACGCCGATGAGGCGCGCCGCTTCGTCGCCGGGAAGGTGTTTGCTTTCAACTGCTTTGACGGCACCCGCGGGGCTGGCCGCATCATGGACGACCTCGGCGCCGCCGGCGCCGTGCAGTTCTCGGGTGCAGGTCCGGTGAAACATCTCCGTCTGCCCGGCAACACGCTTCAGATCCGCGGCCAGAACGTCTGCGCCTCGATCAAGGGCATTCCGTTCGAGCCCTGTTTCAATCTTGAAAAGACCGACGATCGCAGTTTCCGCGGCTCGGTGTCGGGGATGGGCTTTGCCTATTGCGACTTCCATCACCAAGGCGGCAACCAGATGCTGATGGCGCGCGCCGTCGCGCGGCCGCGCTCGCTGCGCACCTCGGAACACACGGGTTCGGTCGGCGCGACCAACACCGAAGTCGCCGCGCGTGTCGAGACCCCACGCGTCGAGAGCAGCCGGCTCGAGCCGGTGAAGCCGCAAGTTAAATCGGAGCCCGCCAGGGACGACGCCCCGCTGGAGCTGCGCCGCTCGACCCAGTGAGTTGGCTTCGCAGGACAGTCCGCGCACTTTGTCGTTGAGAGCTGCCATCAAACACGAAGCCGCCGCGCCGTAGTCATACGGACGGCGGCTTTCATGCGTTGGTAGCTGTTCGCGCCCCAGTTTGCGTACGGCCGGGGGGCGCGGCCCGATAAAAGGGTTCAACGATGTCGCTGTACTTCTTCCGTATCAGCACGGGCCGCTATTCCGGTGCTGCCGACCAGCCATATGAGTTCGAGGACCGCGCCGCGGCCTGGACCGAGATGACCGAAGTCTGTGCCAATTTGCTCGGCGGCATCTCACGCGGCCTGAAACAGGACGCCGAATGGCGCATGGAGCTGCTCGACGAGAACAAGGAGCCGGTGTTCCGGATCAGCCTGATCGGCGAGAGCCAGAAAGCCCTTGGTCGCACTGGCTAGAAATCGGGCATCTTACCGCCGCGTGTGGTTAACTTGTTAAGCGCGCGGACCGTGCCATTTTTCAAGGGATTTCCCGGCGAAGCCGGTATTTGTCCGGGGGTGGCCGTTAACCGGATCACCACACCTGAAGCTCAGTTCTTAGGCAAGGGCGATCAACGCCGAGGGCGGCCGACAATGACTTGGCCGCGCATCCCGGGAAACGCCCTCATGTCGAGACTCATCCAGAATCTACAAATTGGTACCAAGCTCGCGCTCGCTTCGGTGTTCGGCGTTATTCTCGTCGGCGCCATGATCGCGAGCCAGGTCATCGGCAACAACACCGTGCGTCATTCCAACCAAGCAGCAATTGCGCAGCAGGAATTGGTGCGCGAGGCCACCGAAGCCAAGCTTGGAATACGTGGCATGCAGCTCGCTGTACGCGACATGCGTCTCGCCAACAATCAGGGTGACTTGCAAAAGGCGAGCGAGACTCTGCTGGAGCGGTCGAAAGCGCTGAACGGCGTCATCGATTCCATGCTCAGATTGACGCACTCCCCGGAAAATCGCGCGCGGATGGAGAAGCTCAGGTCTACGTCCGCCGATTACCTGAAGGGCGCACAGCAGAACGCCTCTTTTCGCAGCGAGGCCATTGCCGTTGCGGCCACGGACCCCGCGCGCGCGGCCAAGATTTCCGAGGAAGGCGCGCGCCAGATCCGTGAGGTGACGCTGCCGCTTGCGACGCAACTGGATAATTTGACCAGTGAGATCGCCGATTTCGCCACGCACAAAGGCGAGGAAGAAATCGCTGCCGCGACCCAGGAGATGGCCGCGAGCGAGCGTCTCGGCATGGTGGTCGGTGCGTGCGCCGTGCTCGTCCTCGTGGGTTCATGGCTGATGTCCTTCCTGACCATCGCGCGGCCGATCCGCGCGCTCACGGTTGCCATGGACAAGCTCGCTGGTGGTGACTTCTCCGTGGTGCTGCCGGGGCTCGGCCGCAAGGACGAGGTCGGCGGCGTTGCCGGTGCCGTCGAAAAATTCAAGACCGTATCCGAGCAGAAGGCGCGCGAGGAAGCGGAAGCCAAGATGCGGCAGGACCAGATGGCGGCCGAGCAGCGCAAGGCCGAGATGCGCAGGCTTGCCGACAGTTTCGAAGGCGCCGTCGGCGAGATTGTCGGCACGGTGTCGTCGGCCTCGACCGAACTCGAAGCGTCGGCCACGACGCTGACCTCGACCGCCGAGCGCACGCAACAGCTCACGACCGTGGTTGCAGCAGCCTCGGAGGAAGCCTCGACCAACGTGCAATCGGTGGCGTCTGCGACCGAAGAGCTGTCGTCCTCGATCACCGAGATCAGCCGCCAGGTGCAGGAATCGGCGCGGGTCGCGAGCGAGGCGGTGACCCAGGCCCGCACCACAACGGACCGTGTCGGCGAATTGTCCAAGGCGGCGGCTCGCATTGGCGACGTGGTCGAGCTGATCAACACCATCGCCGGCCAGACCAACCTGCTGGCGCTCAATGCCACCATCGAGGCGGCACGCGCCGGCGAGGCCGGCCGCGGCTTTGCCGTGGTGGCTTCCGAAGTGAAGGCGCTGGCCGAGCAGACCGCAAAGGCGACCGGCGAAATCGGCCAGCAGATTTCGAGCATCCAGGCGGCGACGCAGGACTCGGTCGCCGCCATCAGCGCCATCAGCAACACCATCGAAAAGCTGTCCGAGATATCGTCCACGATCGCTGCGGCCGTCGAGGAGCAGGGCGCGGCGACGCAGGAGATCTCGCGCAACGTGCAGCAGGCGGCGGAAGGCACCCATCAGGTCTCGTCCAACATCACCGACGTGCAGCGCGGCGCGGGCGAAACTGGATCGGCATCCTCGCAGGTGCTGGCAGCGGCACAGTCGCTGTCCGGCGACAGCAACCGCCTCAAGCTCGAGGTCGGCAAATTCCTCGACACCGTGCGCGCCGCCTAAGAACCTCGTTCCGGACAGCTCGGAAGACGCCCTGCCTCCTTAGGCGGGGCGTTTTTGCATCCGATCGTCGCCGCGAACGTCTCGCGCAGGCCTTCGGCGAACGTCGGCTGCAAAAACAAACAGCGGCGACCTCAAGCTGAAATTTACAACCTGCTCGCGAAATTACCCCTTCGATTTCAACTATTTGGGCTGAAATCTCAGTATTTCTCCGAACCCTCCCGTTAACCAGAATGCGAAAACACGAGGACTAGATTCTCCGGCAAGGGCGATCAACGTCCATGCAGCCGGCAAGGACTTGGCTGCGTGTTTCCTTCGGGGGAAACGTACCATGTTGAGCCCTGCACATCATCAGGCCCGAACTCAGGCCGCCAGCGCGTGGAGTCGGCTCGGACATGTTCGGATCGGCACGATCTTGCCGATCATCATCTCTGCCCTGGTCTTGCTGGGGTTGGCCTCGGCCGGATTCATCGCCTATGAGGCCATCCTCAAGAGGCGAGAGTCCGGGGCATTCCTGAAGGTCAATGCAGTTGCCCAGCTGCTGCTGCGCAGCGCAGGACATTGGGCGATTGAACGCGGGCTGACCAACGCCGTGCTGAAGTCTCCTGATGTCGTCAGCCCCGAGCGCCGTGCCGAAATCGCAAAGGCGCGCGCGACGGCCGACGAGGCCTTTCGGCAAGCCATCCTCGATATCAGCGCGATTCCCGAAATGGCGGCGGGGCAAAGACAGATTGCGGACGCAGCGACGAAATTCGAGGCGCTGCGTCTCTTGCGTGAGAAGGCCGACGTGGAAATGTCGCGCCCGCGCGTCGAACGCGAACCTGACCTCGTCGATGGCTTCGCGCCAACGATTACGGAGGTGATCGACGTCGCGAGCAACCGCTTGCGGCTGACGCTCGAAACGCTCACCAGCCCGCCCGTGGCAAGGCTGGCGCAGCTCATCGGCTTGCGACATCTGACAGCTCAGATGGCCGAGAATGCCGGAAGGGAGCGGGCCCTGCTGGCCGGTGTCGTCGGTGCGCGTGCGAAGCTCGGGATGGAGGGCCATGAGCGCCTTTCGGCGCTGCGGGCCAAGGTCGAACTCGCATGGGACACCGTATTGCCGGTGCGGCTGCGCTCGGACCTCGCCCTGCAGATCGGCGAGGCGATGACGGAGGTCGAGAAGTCCTATTTTGGACTCTACGGTGAAACGCGGGCGCTTGTGCTCGCCGGTGGCGAAGGCGGCAACTACAAGATCACCGGACCCGAGTACTTCACGCGGGCCACTGTCGGCATCAATGCGGTGCTGAAGCTCGGTGAAGCCATTGGCGCGGCCGCTGACCGCGAAGCCACGATGCAGGCAGAAGTCAGCACTCGTAATTTCGCTTTCACGGTCGTGTTGCTCTGCGCCTCGGTGATGCTCGCTGGCCTCAGTTTCTGGATCACCTTTGGCCGGATCCTCAAGCCGCTTTCAGCCATTTCGGTTGCGATGGGTGGGCTCGCCAATGGCGACTTCACGACGGTCGTACCAGGCACCCGCCGAGGTGACGAGGTCGGCGAGATGGCACGGACCGTTGAAGTCTTCAAGCAGAACGGCCTCGAAGTCGAACGCATGCGCGGCGATCACGCTGCGGCCGAGAAGCGGGCAGCCGAGCAGCGCAAGGTGGAAATGCGGAAGCTGGCCGACGGCTTCGAAGCCGCGATCGGGGAGATCGTCGACACCGTGTCCTCGGCAGCGACCGAGCTGGAAGCCTCGGCGTCGACGCTCACATCGACTGCGGAGCGTGGGCAGCAGCTCACGACCATGGTTGCTGCGGCCTCCGAGGAGGCGTCCGCCAACGTACAGGCGGTGGCGTCGGCGACCGAGGAGCTGTCGTCCTCTATCACCGAGATCAGCAGGCAGGTGCAGGAATCGGCCCGCGTGGCCCACGAAGCTGTCGGCCAGGCGCGTGTCACCACCGAGCGTGTCAGCGAATTGTCCAAGGCGGCGACGCGGATCGGCGCCGTGGTCGAGCTGATCAGCACGATCGCAGGTCAGACCAATCTCCTGGCGCTCAACGCGACCATCGAGGCCGCGCGCGCCGGCGAAGCGGGTCGCGGCTTTGCGGTTGTCGCCTCCGAGGTCAAGGCACTCGCCGAACAGACCGCGAAGGCCACCGGTGAGATCGGGCAGCAGATCGCCAGCATCCAGACCGCGACCGAGCATTCGGTCGGCGCAATCAAGGACATCAGCGGCACTATCGAGAAGCTCTCGGAGATTTCCTCCACGATCGCGGCGGCCGTGGAAGAGCAGGGCGCGGCGACACAGGAAATCTCCCGCAACGTGCAGCAGGCGGCGGAAGGCACCCATCAGGTCTCGGCCAACATCACCGACGTGCAGCGCGGGGCGAGCGAGACCGGCTCGGCGTCGTCGCAGGTGCTGGCGGCGGCCCAGTCGCTCTCTGGCGACAGCAACCGTCCCAAGCTCGAAGTCGGCAACTTCCTCGATACCGTGCGCGCAGCGTGACGCGGCATCGCGCAGCGCAAGCGGAACGCGAGATCGGGTTCGTCTGCTGAGCGACGACGCGCCCGCGCACTGGGATTGACGTTAACGCACGTGACGCGGCAAATTCGCGAGGCGTGTTCCGATTGCGCGGGATGGTTGCGATAATCCGGCAATTGAGCGACATATTCAGTATTTTTACTCAAGCGGCATCGCCTCGCGCTTAACGTTAATGGAAAGCTCGCAGACTAGCCTCCAAGGCTGTTCGCGCGCTTCGCCGCGACAATGCGTATCCCGGGGATGTTTTCGATGATGTTCATTCAGAATCTGCGAATTGCCACCAAACTCGCCATCACCTCGGCGCTGACCCTCGTGCTCGTTGCGCTGATGATCCTCCTCCAGATGAGCGGAAGTGCCGAGGTCCAGAAGCTCAACAATAGCGCATCGGGACAGCAGGCGATCGCGCAAAACGCCGCGGAAGCGAAGGCGTCGGTGCGGGGCATGCAGATCGGCATTCGCGACATCCTGACCTCGTCCTCGCCTGCCGAGTTGCAGAAGGCCGCCAGCTATTTCAACGACCGCCAGACGGCTGCCCTTAAGTTTTCCGGTGAAATGGCAGGGCTCTCGCAATCGCCGGAGAACCACAAACGTATCGACCGCCTGACCGTGTTGATTGGCAATTTCCAGAAAGGCGAGCAGCAGATCGAGGCGATCCGTAAGCAGGAGCTCGCGCTCGAGTCGAGGAAGGACGGCGAAGCGGCGACGCAATTGGCAAAGCTGACCGCTGAAATCATCCGCATCCGCAAGGAGATGCTGATGCCGACCAACGCGGAAATATCGGAACTGGCCGACGAGATCACGAACTTCGCCAAGCATAAGAGTGCAGAGGCGCGCACGGCGGCGGAAACAGAGGCTGCGTCCGTTGCGCGGACGTCATTCGTCGCAGGCGTGCTGGTCGCGCTGGTCCTGATCGGCGCGTGCGTCTTCTCGATCTTCAGCATTGCCCGTCCGATGCGCGCCCTGACTGTCGCGATGGAGAAGCTCGCGGGCGGCGACTTCGCTGTGGTGCTGCCGGGCCTCGGCCGCAAGGACGAGGTCGGCGGCGTTGCCGGTGCCGTCGAAAAATTCAAGACCGTATCCGAGCAGAAGGCGCGCGAGGAAGCGGAAGCCAAGATGCGGCAGGACCAGATGGCGGCCGAGCAGCGCAAGGCCGAGATGCGCAGGCTTGCCGACAGTTTCGAAGGCGCCGTCGGCGAGATTGTCGGCACGGTGTCGTCGGCCTCGACCGAACTCGAAGCGTCGGCCACGACGCTGACCTCGACCGCCGAGCGCACGCAACAGCTCACGACCGTGGTTGCAGCAGCCTCGGAGGAAGCCTCGACCAACGTGCAATCGGTGGCGTCTGCGACCGAAGAGCTGTCGTCCTCGATCACCGAGATCAGCCGCCAGGTGCAGGAATCGGCGCGGGTCGCGAGCGAGGCGGTGACCCAGGCCCGCACCACAACGGACCGTGTCGGCGAATTGTCCAAGGCGGCGGCTCGCATTGGCGACGTGGTCGAGCTGATCAACACCATCGCCGGCCAGACCAATCTGCTGGCGCTCAATGCCACCATCGAGGCGGCACGCGCGGGCGAAGCCGGTCGTGGCTTTGCCGTGGTGGCTTCCGAAGTGAAGGCGCTCGCGGAGCAGACCGCAAAGGCGACCGGCGAAATCGGCCAGCAGATTTCGGGCATCCAGGCCGCGACGCAGGACTCGGTCGCCGCCATCAGCGCCATCAGCAACACCATTGAAAAGCTGTCCGAGATATCGTCCACGATCGCTGCGGCCGTCGAGGAGCAGGGCGCGGCGACGCAGGAGATCTCGCGCAACGTGCAGCAGGCGGCGGAAGGCACCCATCGGGTCTCGTCCAACATCACCGACGTGCAGCGCGGCGCGGGCGAAACCGGCTCGGCATCGTCGCAGGTGCTGGCAGCCGCGCAGTCGCTGTCGGGCGACAGCAACCGCCTCAAGCTCGAGGTCGGCAAATTCCTCGACACCGTGCGCGCGGCCTGACGGGCGCATATCTCTGAGAGAACTGCAACCGCCGCGCGTAGAAGCGCGGCGTTTGCGCGCGTGCATATTGCGGCGCCGCGACGAAGACCGCGCAGGGTTAACTTTCCGGAAAACCGATGCAGTCATGATCCCCGCAATATTCCGGGCGCTGAGTCGCCCTCACGTATTGCGTATCGACGTATTGGAGCACACTCATGAGCGGCCCTTCCATTCGCCTCGCCCACAAGGTCATGGCGATCGGACTGTTCGGATTGTTGGGCCTCGTCGCCTTCGGCGCGATCTACGAGATCGGCAGTCTCTCCCAGGACGCCTCTCGCGAGATTGCCAACCGGGCTCGTGCGATCGCCGACATCGACAAGCAGCTCTCGATCGAGATGCTGGAGGCTCGCCGGGACGAGAAGAACTTCCAGCAGCGCCGCAACGAAAGCTACGCCAAGGCCCATGCCGAATTGATCGGCCCGATCAACCGCGACTTCGAGGAGATCGAGCGGCTGGTTGCGGCCGGCGGCATGGGCGCGCTGTCCGACCGGATGAAGCAGGCGCATGACGGCTTCAAGCGATACGCGTCGGACTTCGGCGCATTGGTGGCCGCGGAGACCCGGCTCGGCCTGAACGAGACGCTGGGCCTCTCCGGCTCGCTCCGCGCCGCCGTGCACGACATTGAGGCCAAGCTCAAGGAGATCGACGATCCCAGGTCCACGAGCTGGATGCTGATGATGCGCCGGCATGAGAAGGATTTCATGCTGCGGCGCGACCCAAAATACATCGCCGAGATGAAGAAGGCCGCAGTTGAATTCTCCAAGGCGATAGAGGTTGTCGCGGTCCCTACGGCGGTGATGAACGACATCACGGCCAAGCTGCAGAAATACCAGTCCGAGTTCGCGGCGTGGGCCGACACTGCACGGCAGAGCGCAGCCCTTGACGCCAGCATGATGAAGACCTTCCGCGAGCTCGAGCCGGGTATGGTCGAGGTACGCAATACAGTCGAAGGCCTGTACAAGCAGGCCGAATTTGGGGAAGCCGCGACCCGCGATGCCGTGCGCATATGGATGATGGTCGCCTTCGGCGTCACCGTCGTAGTGCTCGCCGCAGTCGGCTTCCTTCTGGGGCGTTCGATCTCGAAGTCGCTTGCCGGCATGGTCGGTGCGATGACGCGGCTTGCGCGCGGCGAGCTTTCGATTTCCGTTCCCGGCATCGGGCGCAGGGACGAGATCGGCGAGATGGCCGGTGCCGTCGAGGTGTTCAGGACCAACATGGTGGAGGCCGAGCGGCTGCGCGTCGAGCAGATCGATGCCGAGGCGCGCGGGCGCCAGCAGCGTAAGGCCGACATGCACCGGCTCGCCGATAATTTCGAAGGCGCGGTCGGCGAGATCATCGATACTGTTTCATCGGCTGCAACCGAGCTCGAGGCGTCTTCGAACACGCTGACGCAGGCCGCAGAGCGCGGCAACGGGCTTGCCACCGTCGTGGCGGCCGCCTCCGAAGAGGCCTCCGCGAACGTGCAGTCGGTGTCTTCAGCGAGCGAGGAAATGACCTCCTCGATCTCCGAGATCAGCCGTCAGGTGCAGGAATCGGCGCGTGTCGCCGATGTCGCCGTCGAGCAGGCCCAGCGCACCAATGCGCGCGTCGCCGAGCTGACCAAGGCCGCTTCCCGCATTGGCGACGTGGTCGAGCTGATCAACACCATCGCCAGCCAGACCAATCTGCTGGCGCTCAACGCGACGATCGAAGCGGCGCGAGCGGGCGAGGCCGGCAAGGGTTTTGCCGTGGTCGCGACTGAAGTCAAGGCGCTCGCCGAGCAGACTGCGAAAGCGACCGGCGAGATCAGCCAGCACATCGGTGCGATCCAGACCGCAACGCAAGACTCAGCCGGGGCGATCAAGGAGATCGGCGACACCATCGCGCGGATGTCGGAGATCTCGTCGACCATCGCGGCCGCGGTCGAGGAGCAGGGCGCCGCCACGCAGGAGATCTCCCGCAACATCCAGCACGCCGCGAATGGCACCTCCGAAGTCTCAGCGAATATCGGCCACGTCCAGCGCGGCGCGGGCGAAACCGGGGCTGCCTCGGCGCAGGTGCATTCGGCTGCGCAATCCCTTTCGCAGGAGAGCAACCGGCTGAAGAGCGAGGTCGCGCGCTTCCTGGAATCGGTACGGGTGGCGTGACAGCCGCTGCCGCGTTGGTCGCATGTTGCGGCGCAAGCGGACACGCTGCGCGTGGCAGCATGAGGTGGCTGCGAGCTGCAACAAATGGTTGCATGAGAAATAGCGACTGTCGGAAGTGTCCCGTAATTTTACGTAGGTCCCTGTTAACGCCTGCTTGCGACTATGTGTGCAATCTCACGGGATAAGAACCAGCCAGCATTGTTGAACTGACATCCGTCTCGCCACCGTCGTGGCGATCACGGCGCAGGTGATTTGCGCGTTGTCAGGTAACATCGGGATTTGTCGTGATGTCGAAATTGTCGATCGTCTTCAAGCTTCTGGCCGTGCTGTCGGTCCTCGTTCTTTCGCTCGCCGGTGTCGGCGTGACGGCGATCGGCACCATGCAGAACATCAATTCCCATACGGTCGAGATTGCGGAGAGCTGGCTGCCCAGCGTGCGCGCGCTTGGCTCGCTTCGCGCCGACATTAACGAGCTGCGCGTGGCGCTCCGTCTGCATCTGATGCAGGACAGCGTCGAGGGCAAGGACGCCGCCGAGAAGCGCTTGGCCTCGCTGCGCGCGCGCATCGACCAGACCCGCAAGGTCTACGAGCCGCTGATCACCTCCGCCGAGGAGCGCTCGCTCTATGGGCAATGGAGCACGGCGTGGGCCGAGTATCTGAACGGCGTGCAGGACGTGATGGCGTTGTCGCGCAAGGGCGTCGGCCGTTTCCCGGCCGACGCTAACGAGCTGTTGCAGACCAAGGTCGCGAAGATGGCCCAGGCCGCCGACCCGCTGCTTCAGAAGGGCATCGAGATGAACAATCGCGGCGCCGAGCTGGAGACCAAGCAGGCCGCCGACAGCTATGCCATGATCTTCCGCGTGCTGGTCGGCATCATCGTGCTCTCGGTCGTGATCGCGATCGGCGCCGCCTATTATCTCGTGCGCGACGTTTCCCGTGGCATTGCCTCGATCATCCGCCCGATGCAGTCGCTCGGCGAGGGCGACCTTTCGGCCGAGGTGCCGCATCGCGGCGAGCGGACCGAGATCGGCTCGATGGCGGATGCGCTGCAGATCTTCAAGGAGGCGCTGATCGCCAAGAAGGCTGCCGACGAGGCCGCTGCGCGCGACGCCGAAGTCAAGATCGAACGCGGCCGCCGCGTCGACGCCATCACCCGCAAGTTCGAAGCCATGATCGGCGAGGTCGTCGGCACCGTATCCTCGGCCTCCACCGAGCTCGAGGCCTCCGCCTCGACGCTGACCAACACCGCGCAGCGCGGACAGGAACTCGCGACCGTCGTCGCAGCCGCCTCCGAGGAAGCCTCGACCAACGTTCAGGCGGTAGCATCCGCTTCGGAGGAGCTGTCGTCCTCCATCACCGAGATCAGCCGCCGGGTGCAAGATTCGGCGCGGATGGCCGCGGAGGCCGTCGAGCAGGCGGCGCGGACCAACGACCGCGTCAACGCGCTGTCGCAGGCGGCGTCCCGCATCGGCGACGTCGTCGAGCTCATCAACACCATCGCGGGCCAGACCAATCTGCTGGCGCTGAACGCGACCATCGAAGCCGCGCGTGCCGGTGAAGCGGGCCGCGGATTCGCGGTCGTCGCCTCCGAGGTCAAGGCGCTGGCCGAGCAGACGGCAAAGGCGACCGGTGAGATCGGGGCGCAGGTCTCGGGCATTCAGGCAGCGACGCAGGAATCGGTCAGTGCCATCCAGGAGATTGGCGGCACCATCGAGCGGCTGTCCGAGGTGGCTGCGGCCATCGCCGCCGCCGTCGAGCAGCAGGGCGCGGCCACGCAGGAAATCTCGCGTAACGTCCAGCAGGCCTCGGTCGGCACGCAGGAGGTCTCGTCGAACATCACCGATGTGCAGCGGGGTGCGTTCGAGACCGGCGAAGCTTCGAACGAGGTGCTGTCGGCGGCGAAATCGCTCGCGACCGACAGCACCCGTCTCAAGGTCGAGGTCGCGCAATTCCTGGAATCGGTTCGCGCGGCGTGAGCCTCAAATGCTCGTCTGCGGAGCCGGCGGCGGTGCGACCTGCCGCCGGAACAGGATACGCTGGTAGAGCCAGCCGATCGCGACCAGCACGATGCCGAGGCACATGAAGGACAGCGCGCGGTAGACGCCCGTCAGCGTCGACATGTCGATGACGAAGGCCTTCAGGATCGTCAACGCGATCACGACGGCCGACGCCAGCCGCGCCCGCTCCGAATTGACGAGAATGCCGACGCCGAGCAGCACCACGCCGAAGCCGAGCCAGCCGATCGAATAGGTATATTGCTCGGCGCCCGTCGTCTCCCCGGAGGAGAGGATCGGGCCGTGATAGAAGCGGCGGATCTCCAGCGTGACATAGGTCAGCGCGAACAGCAGCGCGCCGCCCGCAATCGTGTTGGCGTAGGCCTTGCCGCGTTCGCCGGCCACGGCATATGACAGCAGCAGCATCAGCACCGCCGGCAGCGCGTAGCCGAGCAGCAGCAGGTTGAACACGGCGCCGCCGACGTCGGTGCGCCACAGCATCGGGTTCTCCAGGATCAAGAGGCCGAACACGCCCACGAGCCCGCCGATTGCCGTGAGCACGATCGCGCCGACATTGTGCACGATGCTGCGGCTGCGCTGCCGCAGACGCTCCAGCCCGATCGCCATGGCGAGCGCGACACAGGCCTGCAGCGCGCATTCGAGCAGCGACGGTGCCGACGTCACGTCGCCGCCGGTCGCAAAGTGCCGGATCTCCATGAAGGCGAGCAGCGCGGTGAACAGGATCGCGGCGCTCTCGATCATGCGCAACGGGGCGTCGTCGCCGCGGCGGCGCAGGAACAGGCTCGCCGCCCAGAACGATGCCGCCGGCACGCCGTAGCCCCACAACAGCCAGTTGAAGATCGGCGTGGTTCCGACGGCGTCGCCGACGATGCGTGGATCATAGCCGATCCGAGCGGTGACCAGGCCTGCGAAGATCGCGGCCAGCCAGCGCAGGAACGGGATCGGCCGCTGCATCGAGATCCAGGCGGTGCCGAGCGACATCAGCGCGAGTGCGATCGTGAGCCAGCCCTTCTCCAATGCAAATGTCAGCGCCAGCGCCAGCGCACCGAGCGTGCCGGTCGCGAACAAGGCCGTGGAGATCATGGCGCCCGGCCGGGTCTCGCGGCGCGCAAGCGCTTCGGTGGCAGCGCCGAAGGCGGCGGCGAGCAGTACCGCGAGGATGGCGAACGGGATCGAGCGGTCGAGATGCGCGATGCGTGCGTAGAGCGCGACCAGGATCGCGATCGGCGTCGCGACACCCGCGACCGACCACACCACCGGAATGATCGCCGAGTTCGAACGGCCCTGCGCGAGGAATCCCGCGATGCCGAAGCCGGCGGCGAAGATCGCCGCCATCACCAGATGCAGCGTCACCGCGCTGTCGATCGCCGTCGGTGCGATGCCGGCGATGGGGCCGCCCGGCAGCACCAGCATGTCGGGATTGGCGCGCACCGCCCATTCGGCGAACACGATGAAGACGGTCGCGGCGGCCGCGCCGAGCGCGCCGGTGGCCGCCGGCGCGCGCCAGGCGACAAGCAGCGTCGCGCCGACGAGCAGCGTGAAGGCGATCAGCGCCAGGTCCGCATGCGCGCTCGACAGCACGATCAGCATCGCGCCGAACAGATAGGCACCGAGCGAGCCCGACGAGACCGGCTCGATTTCACCGTCCTCGATCGTCGGGCCGAACATGAAGCCGCAGACGACGAGAAGAGCGGCAAGAACGAAGCCTGCGATCACATGCAAAGCGTGCGGCGCGACCTGCAAGTCGCTGGTATCGAGCCCCGGAAAGATCCAGAGCACGGCGAAGGCGATCGTGGTGACCGCAAGCCAGCGCCACAACCGGATACGGGCGAGGCCGAAGCTCGCGGCGGTGACGATGGCGAGATAGATGTAGAGTGCCCAATAGTTCGGCTTGTCGCTCGAGACGAGGATCGGCGTCACGAACGCGCCGACCACGCCGAGGCCCGCGAGCGCGGGCCCGTGCAGGAGCGCCGCAGCCAGCGTGCCAAGCGCGACGAGACCGAGCAGCAGGAAGGCGGTCGCGGGGACGAGGAATCCATAGAGCGCGTAAGCCGCGTAGATGGTCGCAAATGCCACCGCCGTGCCGGCCGCGGTGAGGATCGCGGGAATGTTGGCGATCGGCAGCGCAGCGATGTTGGAGATGCTCTCCTTGCGGCGTGACCATTCGCCGGCGCCAAGCAGCGCCAGCGCGAACACGCCGCCAAGGAACACGCGCACACCGGGGCCGACGAGGCCGGCCTCGATCGAATAGCGCACCATGAAGAAGCCGCCGAGCGCGAGCGCAAGGCCGCCGATCCACACCACCCAGCGCGTGCCGAGCCGTTCCTCGAAGCCGGGCGCGGGCGCGGGTGCGGGCCGCGGCGGCGGCGCGTCGGCCTCGGTGCTCGCTTCGAGCGGAGGCGGTGAAACATCCTCCGTGACGGGCGGGGACGGCGCCTCGGCTCCCGGTTCGGCTTGGGGCACAAGCGGCGGCGGCGCTGCAGAAGTCGTCGCGGACGCTTCAGCCCACACATCTGCCGGGATCCGCGGCGGCTGCACGGGCCGTTGCGCGTGGAACGTCGCTTCGAGCGAGCTCAGCCGTCGTCGCAGCTCAGCCGCCTGGCTGGAGGCCTTGATCGCGATGATGAAAGCGATGACCGCAATGATCAGCGCGAAGACGTCGAACGGGCCGTCAGACATAAAGCCTCCAGGCAATCGGCGGGCAGGGGCCGATCGCGCATATCTCGGGTTAGCGCCGGGAGCGTACGCGCAAGCCCGGCGCGGGCCGCTCCTGGAGCACGTCGCGACGGAAGCGGTAGAGCGCCGCCGGACGTCCGCCCGTCTGTGTCGACATCACCCCGGTCGGTTCGACCAGGGCTTCCATTTCGACCAGGCGGCGGAAATTTTGTTTGTGCAGGTGTCGGCCTGAGATCGCCTCCACCGTATACTGCAATTCGGTGAGTGTGAACTCGGCGGGCAAAAGTTCAAAGACCACAGGACGATACTTCAGTTTTGCACGCAGTCGCGCGATCGCTGTCGCAAGAATCCGGCGGTGGTCGAAGCGCATGGATGTGCCGAGCGCGGGCAGTGCCTTGCGCGCTAATGCCGCAGGGCGACCGTCGCGCCGTGCTTCCTCGACCAGCCCGGCCTCGTACAGGAGCTCGTAGCGGTCGAGCACGCGCTCCTCGTCCCAGGACGCGCCGTCGAGACCGAAATAGAACCGCACGCGATCCTTGCGCGGCAGTGCGCGCGTCGTCTCCGGCGTCTCCTCTTCGGCCCACTCGGTCAATGCCGGGATGATGTCGTCCGCGATGATCGCGGGCGGCCCCTCGCGCCAGTCCTCCCACGGCAAGAAGCGATACCACGGCGCGAAGCTCGCACTCGTGGCTGCGAGTTCGCCGCCGATGGCGCGCGTCAGTGCGAGATAGCCGATCGACACCATGTGCGCGCCGATGTCGCCGGCTTCGGCATGCCGGCCGCGATCGCCGAACGTGTAGAGCTGTTCGACATAGCCGAGCCGCAGGCCCGTCTGTTCCTCGACCCAGGCCCGCAGGCCGATCTCGAAAGTGCGATGGCTCGGCGCATCGAACGGGCCGAACGGCAGGCCGGCCAGGCCATCACTGTCGCGCGCGGTGAGGATCAGCGGTTCATGATTCTCGATCGCGACGATCGCGGCAGTCAGGCCGATCTCGATCGGCGTCAGCAGCTTTTCGCTCATGCGACAGCGATCGCGTGAGTGATGAGATAGGTATGCCAATTGTTTGAGCCGGTCTCGCCGCGGGCTCGCTGTAACCTCTCCCGCTTGCGGGAGAGGTCGGCGCGCAGCGCCGGGTGAGGGCTTTCTCCTCTAGGGGACTGTCCCGATGCGGAGATACCCTCTCCCCACCCCTCTCCCGCAAGCGGGAGAGGGAGCACACCTCTGCTGTGGTGCGCAACTGTCATTCGAGCTCGATCACGAACGGGCGGCCCTCGACCATCATCGCGCCCGGGCCCATCTCGTCGAGTGCGCGCAGCATGCGGCCGTTGCGTCCCAGCGCACGGTCGGCAAGGCTGACGATGCGGCGGTTCGGCGAGGCGATCGGGGAAGCCGCTCTAATCTTCTTTGCGATCTCGGTCTCGTCGCGATCCGGATTGAGTGCGCACACGGCGGCGAAGGCGCTCGCGGTGGAGCGGCTGATGCCGGCATAGCAATGCACCACCAGCGGCGCGTCGCGGTCCCAGCTGCGCACGAAGTTCAGCACCTGCTCGATATGCGTTTCCGATGGCGCGACGAAGCCGTCCATCTCCTCGGTGATGTCGTCCATCGATACCTTGAGATGGTTGGCCGGCAGCACCGACACCGGCCGCGCCACCTGCTCGACATTGGCCATCACGGTCAGCACGTGGCTGGCCTTGGTGAGGCGGACGGTTTCGGGAAGGGCGGCGAGGGAACAGACGTGGATCATGGCGGACCTTTTTGGCGGCGAGTATAGCGAGCGCCCGTAGGGTGGGCAAAGGCGCATCGCGCCGTGCCCACCATTTCGCAACTGCGCATCTCCACCAGTTTGGTGGGCACGCTTCGCTTTGCCCACCCTACGAAGGGATAGGGTTCACGCAAACACGGCGCCAAACCGCTCCAGAAACTGCTTCTCGGCCCGGGCAGCCGTCCAGGGGGTGAGATAGTCGCGCCGGACGCTGTCGGGCAGGCCCGGATCGCGGCCGAACAGGCGCCTGGACTCGCTTTCGCTGAAGCCGGCGAGCGTCGTCGCCTCCAGATAGGCCGCGCCGCGATCGGCGGCCTTGATCGCCAACGTGATCTCCTCCGGTAGCATCGGCGGCAGGCCAAAGCGGATGTGGATGGCGCCGAGTAGGCGTTTTTCGACTGCCTTGTAATGACCGTCGAGCACGGCCTTGAACGGCGATATCATATCGCCGATCACGTATTCGGGCGCATCGTGCAGCAGCGCGGCAAGCCGCACGCGCAGATCCACGCGCGGGTTCTCGTGCCGAATCACGGTTTCGACCAGCAGCGTATGCTGCGCGACCGAGAAGATGTGTGCGCCGATGGTCTGGCCGTTCCAGCGGGCGACACGCGCCAGCCCATGCGCGACGTCGGCGATCTCGATATCGAGCGGGGAGGGATCGAGCAAATCGAGCCGCCGGCCCGACAGCATGCGCTGCCAGGCACGAGACGCCACATCGGGTGACGACTTCCTGGCCGTCATTTGGACTTGAGGCGCGGCTTGCGCTGCGTCTTGCCGCAGCTCGCGTGACAATGGCAGTCGACGAGATGATCGTTGACCATGCCGGTCGCCTCCATGAAGGCATAGACGATGGTCGGGCCGACGAATTTGAAGCCGCGCGAGGACAGCTCCTTGGAGATTTGCGTGGAGAGCGGCGTCGAGGCCGGTACGCTCGCGGTGGTCTTGAAATGATTGACCTTGGGCCTTCCGTCCATGAAGTCCCACAGCAGTTTCGAGAAGCCGGGGCCCTTCTCCATGATGTCGAGATAGGATTTCGCGCTTGATATCGCGCCGTCGATCTTGGCCTTGTTACGCACGATGCCGGCATCGTTCATCAGCGCGTGAACTTTCTTCTCGTTGTAGCGTGCGATCTTTTCCGGCTGGAAATCGTCGAAAGCTTTGCGGAAATTGTCGCGCTTGCGCAGGATCGTGATCCAGGACAGGCCGGCCTGGAAACCGTCGAGGATCAGCTTCTCATAGAGCGCGCGGTCGTCATATTCCGGCACGCCCCACTCCGTGTCGTGATAGGCGACGTAGAGCGGATCTTCGCCGGGCCAGGGGCAACGCGTCTTTCCGTCGGGATGCAGGCGGGGGGCACGGCTCATGCGATGGGTTGCTTGGTTGGAATGCGCACAATTTCAGGTTCCGCAAGCCTCACAGCGAGGCCACCGGCAGTCAGCGCCTGTCCTGCATCGAGCGCATCAGCGACGCGGTCGATGCGCACCAGCGCGATACCCTTGCCCTGCGCCGACGAGCCCATCGTACCGACCGACTTGTCGCCAGCCATGACGCTGACGCCGGGCTCAGGCGAGGAGTCCTCGAGCAGCACCTTGACGCTGCGGGTGCGGGCGGTGCCGCGATGCTGCATGCGCGAGACGACCTCCTGGCCGACATAGCAGCCCTTGTCGAAATCGACACCGGCCAAACGGTCCATGTTGGTCTCGTGCGGGAACGCATCGCTGTACGTGAAATCGAGCCCGCCGCGCGGCACGCCGAGCGCGATGCGGTGGGCCTCGTAGGCGGCGGCGTCGACGAGCTCGGCGCCGATCAGATCGGACAGCTTATGTTTGAGATCTTCGGGGATCAGGATGCGGGTGCCGAGGTCTTCATTGCGCGGATCGGCGAAGGCGAGGTCGGGCTGGGCCGCAGGCTTGCCGTCCCAGGCCGCGAGCACGCCGAGATCGTCGGACAGGTTTTCCACCGTGACCTTGGCGCGCAGCTTGTAGAATTTCAGCTTGGTGGCGAGGCCGTCGGCAAGCGGCTTCGGGCAATCGATCAGGAACCCGCCGCCATGGCCGGCAGGCGCTTCCGTGATCAGGAAATCTACGATGATCTTGCCCTGCGGCGTCAGCAGCGCGCCGAATCGGCCGAGGCCCGGCTTCAGCTTGTCGACATCGGTCGTGACGAGGCCATTGAGGAAGTTGCGCGCATCCTCGCCCGCGACCTTGATCACGCCCCGGTCCGGAAGAAACGCTGATTTCATACGAAAATCTCTTGCGACATGTTGCTCCGGAACGTAAGCCCGCAAGGCAAAAACGACAAGACCTCAAGCCCTGCGCTTGGGGACGAGAGAGGCCTTCAGCCATGACCCAGCGTTTCGACGTGATCCTCAAGGGCGGCACTGTCGTCAACCAGGACGGCGAGGGAGCCCGCGATATCGGCGTCGTCAACGGCCGCATTGCCGAGATCGGCACCCTGTCGCAGGCTTCCGCCGCGGAGGTGATCGACTGCAAGGGCCTGCACATCCTGCCCGGCGTGATGGACACGCAGGTGCACTTCCGCGAGCCCGGGCTGGAGCAGAAGGAAGACCTCGAGACCGGTTCGCGCAGCGCCGTGATGGGCGGCGTCACCGCCGTGTTCGAGATGCCGAATACGTCACCGCTCACGGTGACGGAAGCCGCCTTCACCGACAAGGTGAAGCGCGCCCATCACCGCATGCATTGCGATTTCGCCTTCTTCATCGGCGGCACGCGCGAGAACGTGCAGGACCTGCCGGTGCTGGAGCGCGCGCCGGGCTGCGCCGGGGTCAAGGTGTTCATCGGCTCCTCGACCGGCGCGCTCTTGGTGGAGGATGACGAAAGCCTGCGCCGCATCTTCCAGGTGATCCGCCGCCGTGCCGCCTTCCATGCCGAGGACGAATACCGCCTCAACGAGCGCAAGCCGCTGCGCATCGAGGGGGATCCGCGCTCGCATCCGGTCTGGCGCGACGAGACCGCGGCGCTGATGGCGACGCAACGCCTGGTCAAGCTCGCGCACGAGACCGGCAAGCGCATCCACGTGCTGCACATCTCGACCAAGCAAGAGATCGAATTTTTGCGCGACCACAAGGACGTCGCCTCCTGCGAGGCGACGCCGCATCATCTCACGCTGGTGGCGCCCGAATGCTACGAGCGGCTCGGCACGCTGGCGCAGATGAATCCGCCGGTGCGCGGCGCCGATCATCGCGCCGGGATCTGGCGCGGCATCGAGCAGGGCATCATCGACGTGCTCGGCTCCGATCATGCCCCGCATACGCTCGAAGAGAAGCAGAAGATCTATCCGGCCTCGCCCTCCGGCATGACCGGCGTGCAGACGCTGGTGCCGCTCATGCTCGATCACGTCAATGCGGGTCGGTTGTCGCTGGCGCGTTTCGTCGATCTCACCAGCGCCGGCCCCGCGCGCCTCTACAATATGGCCTGCAAGGGCCGCATCGCCGCCGGCTACGACGCCGACTTCACCGTCGTCGATCTCAAGCGCAGCGAGACCATCACCAACAAATGGGTGGCCTCCAAGGCCGGCTGGACCCCCTATGACGGGTTGCGCGTCACCGGCTGGCCCGTCGGCACCTTCATCCGCGGCCGCCGCGTGATGTGGCAGGGCGAGCTCGTGACGGCCTCGCAAGGTGAGCCGGTGCGGTTTCTGGAGACGTTGAAACAGTAGGGAGCGGCACAAGCGTTCCGCACTCCCGGCGTCGTCCTGGCGAAAGCCAGGACCCATTACCCCGACTGCATCTTGTGCGAAGACTGGTGGCCAACACTTGCGCGCCACAACTTGATCCTGTGGTAATGGGTCCTGGCTTTCGCCAGGACGACGCCGAGGGAGGAATGAATGTCCCAACCGACACCCCTCATCACCACCGAGCAACTCGCCGCCATACTCGGCGATCCCAATCTCCGCCTCTACGACTGCACGACCTACAACGAGCCGGTGCCGCCGGGCAGCGACGTGCCCTATCGCGCCGTGCCCGGCGACAAGACGTTCGAGGCCGGCCACATTCCAGGCGCCGATTTTCTCGACCTGCAAGGCGAGTTCTCCGACGCCTCTGCGCAGCAATTCTTCATGATGCCTGACGTGGCCCAGCTGGAGACCGCCTTCGGCCGCCACGGCCTCGATGCGTCCAAGTCCGTCGTGCTCTACAGCATCGGCACCATGATGTGGTCGACGCGGTTCTGGTGGATGCTGCGCTCGCTCGGCGTTGACGCGCGGGTGCTCGACGGTGGCCTCGACAAATGGAAGGAAGAGGGGCGGCCGGTCGAGACAGGCGCGCCGAAGGGCTATCCGGCCACCACCTTTAAGGCCATACCGCGCGCAGGCTTCTTCGTCGATAAGAATGCAGTGAAGGCACGGCTCGGCGATCCCGCGACTGTTATCGTCAACGCGCTCGGTTCCCAGTTTCATCGCGGCCTCGAGCCGAGCCGCTATGGGCGGCCCGGCCGGGTTCCCGGCAGCGTCAACGTTCCCGCGGCGGTTCTCACCAATGCCGACAAGACGCTGACGACGCTCGCCGATGCCGAAGCCAAATTCGCCGCGGCAGGCGTCACCTGCGACAAGAATGTCATCCTATATTGCGGTGGCGGCATCTCGGCGACGATCGATCTGCTGCTGCTGACGCAGCTCGGTTATGACAAGCTGACGCTGTACGATGCTTCGATGGGGGAGTGGGCGAAGGATCCGGCGCTGCCGATCGAGACGGATTAGGACATTCCCTGGTCTCTCCCCCAGGGGAAGGACAGAAACTTGGGAACCTTTCCCTTGGGGCGGCATCCAATGTCCGGAACGAAGCCAAACAAGCAGGTGACCGCCATGCCACGGACCGCAGCCGGCCTGTCCGCCGGCGCTAAGACTTCAGAAATCCGGACATTGGAAGCCGAACTGGTCGAGCGGGCGCGGGGCCGTGACGAGGCCGCGTTACGCGAGATCATGCAGGCCAACAATCGCAGGCTCTATCGTCTGGCGCGCGGAATTCTGCGCAGCGACAGCGAAGCCGAGGATGTCGTTCAGGAAACCTATATCCGCGCCTTCACCCATCTCGACGGTTTTCGCGGCGAGTCCGGTCTGTCGACATGGCTGTCGCGCATCGCCATCAACGAGGCGCTTGGCCGGACGCGAGGCGCCAGGCCGCATGTCGAGCTGGGCTCGGTGCCCGACGCGACGCTCGAGGCGCAGATCATCAAATTTCCCGCTTCTCCCGCAGGCGATCCGGAAAGGACCATGGCCCAACGTGAAATCCAGCGCGTCGTCGAGCGCGCCATCGATGAGTTGCCGGATGTCTTCCGCATGGTCTTCGTCGCACGCGTGATGGAAGGCATGAACATCGAGGAGACCGCCGAGCTGCTCGGCGTCAAGCCCGAGACCGTGAAGACGCGACTGCACCGTGCGCGCACCATGTTGCGCGAGAACGTCGAGAAGGAGATCGGTCCGGTGGTGATGGATGCGTTCCCGTTCGCCGGGTGGCGCTGCGAGCGGCTGACCGTGTCAGTGCTGAAGCGGCTCGGCATCGGCGGCTGAATTCTTCGGGAACGTTCGCGCGAAAATTCCATCCAACGCCTGTGAAGCAACGCGCCGGTAAAACATCCGGCACCACAGGAGTGTCAAACCATGTTCGTTCGTTGGACCACGGCGATCGCCGCTGCAATTTTGTTGTCGAGCCCCGCGCTGCTGCAAGGCGCCAGAGCAGCCGACAAGCTGACCAATCCGCAGATCGCCCATATCGCCTACACCGCGGGTGTGATCGACATCAACGCAGCCAAGCAGGCGCAGAAGAAAGCCAAGAACAAGGACGTGAAGGCGTTTGCCGACGACATGCTGCGCGACCACGAGGCCGTCAACAAGCAGGCGCTCGCGCTGGTCAAGAAGCTGAACGTCACGCCTGAAGACAACGACACCAGCAAGGCGCTGTCGAAGCAGGCGAGCGAGAAGCTCGCCGAATTGGACAAGCTGAGCGGTGCGGCCTTCGACAAGGCCTACGTCGCAAACGAGGTCGCCTACCACAAAACCGTCAATGGCGCGCTGGAAACCCAGCTCATTCCGTCCGCCAGCAATGCCGAACTGAAGAGCCTGCTGCAGACCGGCCTGAAAATTTTCCAGGGCCATCAGCAGCACGCCGAGCACATCGCGGCGGAGCTGAAATAGGGAGGCGATGATGCCGGGACGATTGTCTGCGATCGCGTCAGCGGTCCTGCTCGTGGCGTTGGCCGTCCCGGCGCACGCTGCGACCATAGAGATCACGATGGAGAATCTCGAAGTGTCGCCGAAAGACGCTTCGGCCAAGGTCGGCGACACCATTGAATGGATCAACAAGGACGTCTTCGCCCACACCGCGACGGCCAGGAACGGCGATTTCGACGTGAACTTGCCGGCGAAAAAATCAGGGACGTTGGTCCTCAAGAAGGCAGGCACGGTCGATTATTACTGCCGCTATCATCCCAACATGAAAGCGACGCTCAAGATCGAGCCGTAACGGGCTGGGGAGCGCATTCCCGACGGCAGCGGAAACCGGCCCCGCCCGCGTGGCGGGGGCGTTTTCGGCAAGGCTTACTGCCTGAAGAAAGACTTACTGTCGGGAGATGTCGACCGAGAATTCGCCGTTGCGGATGCGGCCAGGAAAGCCTTCGACGAACTTCGCCACCGCGTCCTCGCCATAGGTGCCGACGAGCTCGGCAAGGGCCGCGAACAGGCTCGCCTGCGCCAGGCAGTCGCCGTCGACGCCGTCATGGCGCGCTTCGGCCCAGGCCTCGTTGAGATAGCTCAGTGCGGCCTGTTTCTGCTCGTGATCGGGCAGCGGCGCGCGTGCGGGGGCGTAGGACACTGGATGGCTCATGAAACTCGTCAGGGCTGGGGCGCAATCCACGGCGATGCGCTGTGCGAGAGGTGTAGCACGCGGGTTAACGCCCGCTAGGCCACTTCTTTAGGAACGGTTAACGGCTGTGTACAAAGTCGATGACAGGGTTCCCGCCGCTGTCATTCCGGGGCGCGCGCAGCGCGAGCCCGGAATCCATCTGGTCGCAGAGACGGTGGATGAATGGATTCCGGGCTCGCGACATCGTCGCGCCCCGGAATGACGAATGGAGAGTTCAGTTCGCGTAACGCGCCGTGAGATCGCGCGAGATCTTCGCGCCTTCCTCGATGTAGCGGCGGATCGCCACCGTCGCGGCCGGCGTGCAGCTCCGGTAGGTCTGCTGAAAACCGTTATAGCCGCGGTTGAAGCCGGCGATCATGCGGGTGCGGCGTTCGCCCGCGGGGGTTTCGGCATCGATCAGCGCCTGCATCTCGCTGCGCCATTTGTTGCCCTCGTTGGACCCACAGATGCCGCGCAGATAGTGCAGCCCGCCGAGGATCTCCGCCAGCCGCTGCAAATCGCCGTCAAACGGCGCTGCCCCGTCCTGAGCCCTCGTGGGCACCGAGGCGCAGGCGAGAATCAGGGCAAAAATGGCCAGAAATCGCATCGACATCGGCCGGGTGTATGCCTCCTCGGGGCGGTGGACGCAAGGCGCCGGGCCGTGCGAGCGTTGCGCTCCCTCCCCCGCTTGCGGGGGAGGGTCGGGGAGAGGGTATCTCCGCAGGCGAGCACCCCCAAGAGGAAAAGGCCCTCACCCGCCGCGCTCTCGCGCGTCGACCTCTCCCGCAAGCGAGGGCTTTGCGTAAATCGCGAATCTGCGATTCTCTAAGAGACATCTGAAGAGGATCTGG